>JBEBJW010000466.1:0-5922 GCA_040079715.1 Myxococcota bacterium
GTGCTCGCGCTGCTGCGGGCGGAGCTGGTCGAGGCGATGATGCTGATGGGGACGCCGACCCTGTCGGCGATCTCCCGCGACCTGTGCCAGCGCCGCCCGTCCTGAGGGTGCCTACGCCGCCTTGACCTGGCCGACCTCCGCCACCGGCACCAGCGCGATGCTCAGCACCTCGTCCATGTGCTCGACCAGGTGGATGTCGAGGTCCGCCCGGACCGCCGCCGGCAGGTCGTCGAGGTCGAGCTCGTTCCGCTTCGGCAGGATCAGGGTCTTCAGCCCGTGGCGGTGCGCCGCCAGGACCTTCGACTGGATCCCGCCGACCGGCAGGACCCGCCCCCGGAGCGTCGCCTCCCCGGTCATCGCCACGTCGTCCCGGACCGCCCGGCCCGACAGGAGCGACGCGATCGTGGTGAACATCGTCACCCCCGCCGACGGCCCGTCCTTCGGGACCCCGCCGGCCGGGACGTGGATGTGCACGTCCTTGTCGTGGAGCACGTCGAGCGGGATCCCGAGCTTCTCGGCGTTCGCGAGCACGTAGGTCAGCGCCGCGCGGGCCGACTCCTTCATTACGTCACCGAGCTGCCCGGTGAGCACGAGGTGGCCGTTGCCCGGCAGGGTCGACGCCTCGACGTACAGCACCGTGCCGCCGACCGGGGTCCACGCGAGGCCGCGGGCGATCCCGGGCCGCTTGTTGACCTCCGGCTCCTCGTCGAAGAACCGCCGCTTGCCGAGGTAGGTCGGGAGATCCGCGGCGTCGACGGTCAGCGGCGGCTTCAACTGCCCGCGGGCCTCGAGCACCGCGGCGGCGCGGAACACCTTGCCGAGCACCCGCTGGAGCTCGCGGACGCCCGCCTCGCGGGTCCAGCCGGCGATCGCCCCCTGGAGTGCGGCGTCGGTGAACGCGACCGCGGTGGGGTCGATCCCCGCGTTCTTCGCGACCGTCTGCAGCAGGTGGTTCCGGGCGATCGTCAGCTTGTCTTCCTGGCCGTAGCCCGGGATGTCGATCAGCTGCATCCGGTCGCGCAGCGGGCCCGGGACGTTCCCGAGATCGTTCGCGGTCGCGACGAACAGGACCTTCGACAGGTCGAACGGGACCTCGAGGTACCGGTCGACGAAGTGGTGGTTCTGCTCGGGGTCGAGGATCTCCAGCAGCGCCGACGCCGGGTCGCCCCAGGTGCCGGTCCCGAGCTTGTCGATCTCGTCGAGCAGCACCACCGGATCGGCGGTCCCGGCGCGGCGGATCCCCTCGATCAGGCGGCCGGGGCGGGCCCCGATGTACGTCCGGCGGTGGCCGCGCAGCTCGGACTCGTCCCGCACCCCGCCGAGCGCGACCCGGACCAGCTTCCGGCCAGTCACGTCGGCGATCGCCTGGCCGATGCTGGTCTTGCCGACGCCCGGCGGACCGACGAGCAGCAGCACGTCCGCCCGGCCGCTGCCGGCGAGCTTCTGGACCGCGAGGTGCTCCACCACCTGCCGCTTCACGTCGGCGAGGCCGTGGTGGCTGTGGTCGAGCGCGGCCTCCAGCGCCTCGAGGTCGAGCCCGACCGCGCTGTTCCGGCCCCACGGCATGTCGGCGATCCACTCGAGCCAGTCGACCGCGACCGACCGCTCCGGCGACTGGGTCGACAGGCGCTCGAGCCGCTTGATCTCGCGGTCGACCACCTCCTGCACCTCGTCGGGCAGGTCCCGGTCGGTCAGGCGGTCCTTGAGCCGCGCGAGATCGTCGTCGCTGCCCTCGCCGAGCTCCTCCTGGATCGCCTTGAGCTGCTGGCGGAGGATGAAGTCGCGCTGCTGGTCGCGGGTCGCGTTCTGGACCCGCTCCTGGATCGTGTCGCGGGCGGCGATCGCCTCGCGCGCCTTGACCAGCTCGACCAGGACCCGCTCGGCGCGGCCCATCGGGTCGTGGGTCGACAGGATCTCCTTGTGCCACTCGGCCTCGGCGAGGGTCAGCGACCCGGCGATCGCGTCGACCAGGACCTGCGGCGGGAACGTCAGCACGGTGTTCACGTTCGCGCGGCCGCCGATCAGGTCGGCGCTGCGCTCGACCTCGGCCCGGAACGCGTCGCGCATCCCGCGGGCGGCGGTGTCGTCCGGCCAGACCTCCTCGACCACCCGGTACCGGGCCTCGAGGTGCGGCTGGGTCGCGGTGAACCCGGTGAGGGTGACCCGGGCGATGCCCTGGACCACCACCCGCTCGGCGTCGCCGTTCGGGGCGCGCTGGCGCTCGACCACCCGGGCGATCACCGCGGTCGGCAGGAGATCCGCCGGATCCGGGTCGACCAGGCCCTCGCGCTGGGCGGCGACGATCAGGTAGCCCTTGTGGTTCGCGGACAGCGCCGACACCGACCGGGCGCGCCCGACGATGAACGGGCTGCCGACGCCGGGCAGCAACACGCCGCGGCGGAGCGCCATCACCGGCAGGGTGGCGGGGAGGTCCGCGGGGAGCTGAAACGACGGGTGCACGTCGGCCATGGGGGTGCCCACTCCTGTGAAGAGGATTCGGTGGAGCGGGCCATCCGGCGGCCGCGCTCGGCTCGTGCCCCACAACTACGCACCCCGGGCCGACCGCACAGCCACCGCCGACCTGCCGGATCGGGCAGGTGTCGCCCCCCGATCGGCGGGCTGGGCTCGCGGCGGACCGTGATCGTCGGCCCGTCCGCGGCCAGTCCGTGGTCGAGTCAGCCGGCCCGTCGGCTCAGAACGTGTACTCGAGGCTCGCCTGGAACCACCGGCCGGGCTGCGGGTATGGGAACCGCGTCGCGCCGCCCTGGTACCACCGGGTCCCCGCGACGTTGAACATCGTGCCCTGGAGCGTCAGCCGGTCCAGCAGCAGGTCCTCCGCCCGGACGCTCGCGTCGAGCAGCACCGCGGCCGGCTCCTCGTGCTTCAGGTTCGCGGCGGCGTCCGGCAGCGACACCGACGTGCCCTGGATCGGCGCGAGCTGCGGGCCGATCACCCGGACGCCTACGTCGAGCCACAGGTGGTCGTCGGTCTGGTACAGCGGGTTCACCGCCCCGTTCAGGTTCGCGACCAGCCCCGGCACGTTGTTGATCCGCCCGCTGTCCGGGTCGGCGCCGAAGTCCTGAACGTCGAGCACGTACTGCCAGGTCAGGTTGCCGAACGCCCGGAGCCAGGTCTGCTGGTAGGTCAGCTCCTCCTCGACCACCGCGGTCGTGAGATCGCCGGCGTTCCGGTACGCGGGCAGGCCGTTCGCGAGGGCCTCGTTGTCGCGGAACACGAAGTCGGTGAGCTGGTTGTACGCGAGGTTGGTCGAGCTGCGGAGCCGCCCTTCGAGCAGCCGGACCGTCGGCGTGACCTGGATCGCGCGGAGCCGCTCGGGCAACAGATCGACGGCACCCGCGTAGTCCGGCAGCGTGTTGTACCGGTACCAGTACGGCGGGTCGACGAACGACTCGGCGTACGACAGCTTCAGGTCGAACGCGTCGACCGGCTGGACGATCAGCGCGAGCCGCGGGCTGAAGTCGAGGACCTCGGGCTTGTCGGGGGTCGGGCGGCCGGCGCGGCGGACCTTGTAGTCGAGGCGCCCGCCGACGTTCACCAGCAGGAGCTCCCCGAGGTCCTGCTTGACCTGGACGAACCCGGCGTAGGTCTGTTCGCCGCCGGTCCGGAGCACCTGCTCGCCGTCGTAGTACACGTACGCGCCCCACACCCCGTCGACCGCGGTCATCGCGACCGAGTCGACCACCTCCATCCCCTCGGCCTGGGCGCCGACCAGGGCCGAGCCCTCGCCGATCGACGACGACCAGTCGACGGTCACCTGGCCGATCCCGCCGAAGTCGCGGTCCTGCCAGCCGAGGTTCAGGGTCGAGGCGTAGCCGGTGCCGAGCAGGCCGTAGATCTCGTTCGTGTCGAAGTACGCCGTGAGATCGGTGGTCACCGCGTCGGACAGCTCGGACACCAGCCCCGCCTCGAGGTGGTTCGAGGTGCTCCCGAGGCCCGGCCCGGTGGACCGCAGGGTCGGGATCCCGTCGTAGTCGTACACGAGGCCGGTCACGCCGGCGGCGGTGTACGGGTCGGTGTGCTTGCCGTACCGCCGCTGGGCCATCAGGTGGAAGTCCCCCTTCTGCCAGCGGAACCCGAGGTCGTACGACGCCGGATCCCGGACCCCGCCGACGATCGCGACGCCGGCGTGCGGGTCCTCCGCGAGGTCGTCGTTCTTCGCGACGGTGACCTCCTCGCCGGCCGCGTAGGTCGTGTCGAACCAGGTCCGGAGGTCGCCGACCCCGTCGAACGACTGACCGCCGACGATCGTGAGGCTCCGCTGCCCGAAGTTCCCGAGCGCGCCGCGGACCTTGACCCGATCGAGGTCCTCGCCCGACCGGGTCACGATGTTGACCACCGCGGTGAGGGCGACGTTGCCGTAGATCGACGACCCTGGGCCGCGGAGCACCTCGATCTGCTGGACGTGGTCCGGGTCGATCGAGATCGAGAAGTCCGGGTTCGCCATGTTGTACGCGCGGCTGTTCAGCCGGTGGCCGTCCTCCATCACCAGGATCTTCTGCTGCGACGACGCGTAGATCCCGTGCATCGCGACGTTCAGCTCGTTGTGGTCCTCGACCGCGGTCATCCCCGGGACGAACCGGGTCAGCGCCTCCTTCAGGTTCCGGACCCCGGACAGCTCGATCATGTCGGAGGTGATGACGGTGACCGGGACCGGCGTCTCCTCGATCACCTCGACCGTCTTCGACGCGGACACGACGGTCAGCGACGAGAGCTGGAGCCGCACGCGCCCGAGGTCGAGCTGGCCGTCCTTCGGGACGTCGACGTCCGCCTCGTACGTGCGGAACCCGGTCTTGTACACCTCGACGTGGCGCTTGCCGGCGGGGACGCCGTTGATCACGGTCGGGGTGAACCCGCGGTCGACCCCGTCGACCCGGACCAGGGCCCCGCGCTGGTCGGCCTCGACCCGGATCGAGCCGGTCACCTCGAGCAGCTCGGCGGTCACGGTCGCGACGCGGTCCCGCTCGATCTGGACCAGGGTCGGCTGGCTCCGGTAGCCCTCCTTCTGGTACAGCAGGAGCTGTTGCCCCACCGGCAGCTCGAGCTCGCACGGGGTGGTGCACAGCGCCGGGCTGGTCTCGGCCCCGAGGTGGACCGTCGCGCCGGGCGCCCCCTCGACCCGCACCGTGCCGGTGATCACCGTCAGCGACCCCGAGACGGCGGTGCTGGTGCCGAGCTTCCGGAGCTCGACCTTCTGGCTGACGAAGTCCTCGTGCCCGTCCGCCTCGAAGATGAAGGTGTACGCGCCGGGCGACAGGGCGAACGTGGTCGGGGTGGTGCCGACCGAGCCCAGCGCCTTGCGGTCGACGTACACCCGGGCCCCGGGCGGGTCCGACGTCAGCTCGACCAGCACGACCTGGTCGCGGATCGCGGCCATCGCCTGATCGAGCTCCGGCAGCGGCTCGGACGCGAGGGACTTCGCGAGGGCGTACCATCGGTAGGCCTCGGGGTACTTCTTCATCGCGGCGAACGTGTGCCCGACGTTGCCGGCGGCGGTCGGGTTCGGCGACAGCCGGTTCGACTCCATGAAGTGGAGCAGGGCCTCCTCGTACCCGAACTTGTCGTACGCGGCGGCGCCGGCGCGGAAGTGGGCGTCCGCCTCGTCGGCGAGCGACTGCGCCCTCGCTGTGCCGGTCAGGACCCACCACACCCCGAGCCCGAGCACCACCGCACGCGCGAGCGTCGACCAGGTCACGGAACCCCCCGCATCCGCGGCCCGACCGGGCTCGCAGGTCGCTGAGTCTACGTTCCGTCGCGCGGGAGGAACAGTAACGACGGCGGAGCGACCGGCCGGACGCCGGCTCCCGGGACCGGGCGTCGGCGGGGGACGCGGCCGAATCGGCGCGCGGACGGCTGCGCGCGGTCAGCCCTCGGTCGGCAGCGCGATCCGGAACGTCGCCCCGC
>JBEBJW010000467.1:0-5921 GCA_040079715.1 Myxococcota bacterium
GTGCGTGGGCGACGGGCGGGTCGGGTGGGAGCGGCGGCGCGGCGATGCCCGGCTGCGGCTCGCGCTCGACCTGGTGAGCGAACGTGCCCGCGCCGACGCCCTGCGGCGGTGGCGGGCACGCGGCGATGTCGACCGGATCCGGAGCGGTGCGCTGAGCCCGCACGAGGTGGTGGGATGACCGGACTGACGGTCGAGCAGGCGAAGCAGGTGTTGATCGGGCTGAACCCGTCGGGCGAGCGGCTCGGCGCGGTCCGGATCGCGTTCGACGGCGAGCTCGCGCGGATCACGATCGACCATCCGGAGGCCCGCTCGGCGGTCAGCCTGTCGATGATGGTCGATCTCGCGGACGCGGTCCTGGCGCTCCGGGCGTGGCCGGGGGCGCTGGCGCTGATCTCGTCGACCGATCCGCGATCGTTCTGCGCCGGAGGGCACCTCGGCCAGGTCACCCGCGCGGTCGGGGCGGGCTCGCCGGCGATCGAGATGGCCCGCGCGATGACGGTGATCCTCGACGGGCTGATGGACGCGCCGCAGATCACGGTCGCGGCGATCGACGGGATCGCGCTCGGCGGCGGAGCCGAGCTCGCGACCGCGGCCGACTTCCGGGTCGCCGGTCCGGAGGCCCGCCTGCACTTCGTCCACGCCCGGCTCGGGATCGCGCCGGGGTGGGGTGGCGCCGGACGGCTGACCCGGATCGTCGGGCGGCGCGCGGCCCTGTCGCTGCTGACCCGCGCCCGGTCGGTCGGCCCCGGCGAGGCGGTCGAGATCGGCCTCGTCGATCACCGGTGCGACGGCGGCGCGGTCGACGCCGCGATGATCTGGCTCGCCGACCTGCGCGCCCTGCCGCCGGAGGTGGTCCGCGGGCTGAAGCGCCAGGTGGTCGCCGCAGCGCCGGCGCGGGTCGGCGCCGAGGTCGAGGCCGAGGCGTTCGCGTCGCTGTGGGGCGGACCGGCGCACGAGCGCGGCCTCGCTGGACTGGAGCGGCATCGCCGATGATCGGCTGGTTGTTGGCGGGGTGTCCGCACCCGCCCGCGCCGGTGCCCGTCGAGCCCACCGCACCGGAGGTACCGGTCGCGGAGCGGTCGCCGATCACCGGACCGGCGTACTGGTCCGAGCCGGGCGGGCTGTGCCTCGAGGTGCCGGCGGGCTGGACCGGCTCGACCGGGGCGTCGCCGGACTTGTTGACGCTGGTCCAGGATCGCACCGGGTTCGGGTTCGAGATCCGCGGCTGGCCGGTGGCCGAGCCGACGCCGCCGCGCCCCGGGTGGACCGTGAGCTGGGAGGACACCGGGGCCTGGCGAACGGTGCCGATCCTCGCGACCGCGACCGGGACCCGGACCTGGCAGTCGGACGAGGGCGACGGCCGCGCGATCCAGTCGTGGTACGGGCCGCTCGGGGACCGGACGGTCGAGATCGCGGCGGTCTATCCGCCGGGGCGGACGATCGAGGGGCGGGACGTGATCGAGCCGCTCCTGCACGCCCTGTGCACCACCTGGCGGTCGGAGGGGCCGCCGCGGCCCGAATGAATGAGGCTGCGCCGAGGCCGCCTCGGCCCCACCCTGACAGAGGCGGCTACGCGTCGCGCCGCCGCCGGCGGAGCGCGACCGAAGCGAGGGTGAACCAGATCGGCGACAGGCGCGCCGGGCCGAGGCCGCCGGGGCCGCCGGTCGAGCAGCCGCTGTCACAGCCGGAGGTGCAGCCACCCTCCTCGTCGCACCCGAGGGCCGGGTAGGTCACGAGGCCGGTCGACACGTAGGCGCCGAGCATCTCGTCGCTGAGTCCCGCCGATTGGACGGCCATGTCGGTGATCCCGAGGCCCTCGATGCTCGGGATCGGGAACGAGGCGTCCGCGAGCAGACCGCCGAGCAGCGGCCCCACGAGCGTGTCGAACACCGCGCCGAACGAGGTGGCGATCGCCGCGCTCGAGTCCGGGGCGAACTCGTTGACCGTCACCGTCGGAGTGATCGCGCCCTCGCCGAGGTCGATCCCGAACGCGAGGTTGCCGGTGGCCGGGTCGAACGCGAGGTCCAGCCCCGCCTCGACCTGGAGATCGATGTTCATCAGCCGGGTCTTCCGGCCGTCGAGCTCGACGAAGAACCCGAGCCCGAGATCGTCGATCGCCACGTCCACGTCGTCCGGACCAGCCGGATCGACCACCGGCGGCACGCGCGGCGCGGTGACGAGCGCCATCGGCGCCGTCTCGGGGAACAGCGGGTCGAACACGCCGGGCGCCATCAGCCCGAGCAGCCCGGTGTCGATCGGGATCGGCAGGTCGAGGTCGTCCGACTCCGAGCTGATCTCGTAGCAAAGCAGGCCGCCGGACCACACGCCGTACAGGACCTGGTTGACGAAGTCGTCGTCGATCACCGCGCCCGCGTGGGGCACGAACGGCAGGCCGGGCGGGGCGGCGCCGATCGCGGGCAGCGTGGAGGCCGTGGCGACGCTGTCCGGGATCCCGTACTGGGCGACGCACGGGTGGGTCGGCACGTCGGTCACGCTCGACAGCTCGACCCGCATCCCGTCGGCGGTGGTCGACAGCGACTCCGGCCACAGGGTGAGCCCGAGCGGGACCCCGAGGAGATCGATCTCCTCGGAGATCGTCAGCGACGCGAACGTGTCCTCGAGCAGCGGCTCGAGCTCGGCCGGCAGATCGTTGACCACGGTGTCGATCTGCGGCTCGACCATCCCGAGGATCAGGTCGTACAGGTCGAGGCCGAAGAACCCGGTGACCTCGTTCACCGTGTTGATCACGTCGGCGAGGCCGCAGTTGGTGAACTCGATGTCGTCACCGGTGGCGTCCCAGCTCCAGGCGACCGGCGGGATCACCACGTCGAGCCGCTTCGTGTCCGGGGTGCCGTCGCCGTCGACGTCGACGCCCGCGTCGTCCGGCAGGAGGCTGAGCTGGATCGGGCCGCTGATCGACAGCGTGATCGGATCGACGTACAGGTCGCAGCTGTCGTCGACGACCTCGATGTACGCGAGCTCGGCGACGATGTCGAGCAGGGCCGGATCCGCGGCGCTGTTGACGTTGATCGTGGCGTTGGCGGTGAGGTTCAGGACGTTGCCGGCGGCCGGGGCCAGATCGAGCGAGTCGATCGACACCTGGACGAACATCCCGTCGATGAACAGGTCGTACGAATACAGGCACGCGCCGAACACACACCCGCTCGAGTCGGCGGCCGCGAACGGTGGGAGATCGATCTGCGGCGGGACGAGGCTGCCGGCGAGGGTCTGGAGGGACGAGAACCCCTCGGGGGTGAGGTCGACCACCACGCTGTGATCGATCCGGCTGCCGAGCGGCCACCCCGCAGACGCCACCACCGGGACCGCGACCAGCGGGATCACCACCGCGGCACGCCACCGTCGGAACGGACTCGACATCGGAGACTCCCCAGACGCGCCAGAATAGCTCCCGAAGCGGCCGATCACAACGGGATCCCACGCGCGACGAGCGCGGCTGCCAGGAACGCCACCCGGGCGCTGAACCCCGCGTGCTTGTGCGGGACGTGGCGGGTGGCGGCTGCGAGCGCGGCGTGGTGCGCGTGGAGCTCCCGGAGGTGCTCGACCAGCAGCGGATCGTCGCCCGCGAGCAGCCGGGGACCGAACGCGAGCTCGAGCCCCGTCGCCGGCTCGTCGCCGGGCACCGCGCGGATCACCTCGGCGAACCGACCGGCCTCGCGCGCCAGGGCCTCCGCGTCGATCCGCCAGCCGTTCGCGGCGAGCCACCCGCGGAGCGCGGGCGGGTTGTCCGTCGCGTGGACCACCACGGCGACCGTGGGGCGCGGGCCGCGTCCGAGGATCCCGGCGATCGTGTGGGCGCCCATCCCGGCGATGATCGCGACCGCGACCGTCCGGAGCGGGGCCAGGCCGTCGGCGACGATCCACGGCACGTCCCGTCGACCGATCCGGTTCGGTGCCCGCTCGGTCGCGATCACCCGCCCGCCGCGGGCCGCGATCGCCGACGCCACCAGGCCGTGGTCGGCGCCGACATCGACCACCAGACCGTCGGTGACCGGGCACAGCGCGAGCAGCAGGTCGCGCCTCGGTCGTCCAGCGGTCATCCCTCGGTGACCCGGGGCGGGATCGGGCGAGGCGCCGCGGGGACCGTCTCGGCGGACGTTCGCTCGGCGGACGTTCGCTCGGTCGACACCCGCTCGGCGAGCTGCTCTCCGGCGTGGTCCGCGCGGGGCAGCGCGATGTCGTGCTCGAGGCCGGTGGCGAGGCCGGTGCCGGGGTCAGTGCCGAGGTCGGGACCGGCGGCGGTCGGGAGCTCGACCCGGTCCGACGGGGCAGGGGTCGCGGCCTCGCGGGCCTTCCGGGCCGCCCGGTCCACCCGGGACATCCCGGCCTCGTCGTCTCCGCCGAGCTGGGCCAGCACGGCGCCGATCTCCCCGAGCGCGTCGACGATCCGGTGCGCCTCCGGCCCGACCGCCGCCGACCGCGCCTCGACCGCCTCGAGGTCGGCCACCGTGCGGGCCAGCCGGTCGCGCTCGGCCCGGCGCGCGGTCCCGGCCGGACCGGCGTCGTCCGGCTTCGCGACGAGCGTTGCGAGGCGGGTCCGCAGCGCCGACAGGTCCACCTGGCGGAGCGTCCGCCGGGCGGTCTCCCCGACCTGCGCCAACGCCTCGAGCCGCGCCTCGAGCTCCTTCAGCGCCCCGCGCAGGTCTGCGGACGCGGCGAGGGGCAGATCCGCCCGAGCGACCTCGATCCGGATCCGGGCGAGGCGGTCCCACGCGGGCCCGAGCAGGCCGTCTCCCTCGCGAGCCGAGCGACCTTCGCGGATCCGGGCGAGCGCTGCGGTCCCTGCGGCGTGGTCGCTCCGGATCCTGCCGCGCCGCCGCGCCCCGAGCGCCCCCGCGAGCACCGCCAGCGCGGCCACGACCCACGCGACGATCGCGACCGGGAGCCACCCGATCGCCAGGAACACGAGGCCGACCACCGCGGGGATCGCCGCCGCCCCCGACGCCACGGCGAGCACCAGCCAGCCGGGGATCGCCGACGGGGTAGCTGGCCGAATCGGCAACCCGGTCGATCGCGCGAGCGCAGTCGCTCTCTCTGCTGCCGCTGCTCGACCTGCCGTGGTGGCGAGGACAAGGGGCAAGCGCTGCTCCGCCAGCCCGTCGACCACCTGGAGCGGCAGGTTCGCGACCCCGGCGGCGTAGCTCCGGGCGCTCGGGTCCAGCCGCGCGAGCTCGTCCGCCGGGATCAACACCAGCCCGCCGGGATCGTCGTCGTCGCGGGAGGTGCGGGTGGTGCGGACCGCGCCTCCCGAGGTCGCCAGCGCGTCCGTCCCGGCCCGGATCTGCGGCGGTCCCGCGCCCCGAGCCCGGAGATCCACCGGCGGACCCGCGAGATCCTGGAGCACCGGCAGGGCGCCCGGGCGTTGGCCGGGATCCGCGGACAGCAGCCGGAGGATCGCGGCGTCGAGCTCCGGCGGGATCCCGTGCCGGACTGCGGACGGGGGAGGGGGTGGGATCCGCGCCCCGCGGGAGCCCCCGCTCGACGCCGGGCTCTGGCCGGTGGCGAGGCGGTACAGCAGCACCCCGAGCCCGTACAGCCCCGCGGCGCCGTCCGGAGCGCGGCCGTCGAACGACTCCGGCGCCACCGACCGGGTCGCGTCGACCGACAGCCGCTCGACCGGCTCGATCAGCGGGGCCAGGATCGGGTGCCCGGCGGCGTCGAGGCCCACGTCCGCCGCCCGGAGCGCCCCGCGGGTCGCCGGACCGGCGGCCAACACCGCCGGCATCAGGGTCGCGCCGATCCACGCCACGGTGGCGGAGTCGAGCGGGCCGGCGATCGCGTCGAGGGTGGCGTCCTCGACCGGGGTCCGCACCGCGATCGTCCCGGCGGCGTCGGTCCGCACGGCGAGGGTCTGGGCGATCGCCGGATACCGGACCTGCCCGAGCACCCGGTGGAGGTCGGCG
>JBEBJW010000468.1:0-5918 GCA_040079715.1 Myxococcota bacterium
CGTCCCTCCTCGATCGTAGCCGAACAGGGACCCGATCGGACGCCGCTCCTCCCTGTCGGCGGGTCTCAGCCCATGGCACGTCGGACCACCGAGGAGACCAGCTCCCGGACTTCCTCGACCTGGAGCCGCTCCCGGGTCCGTCCGGCGAACGCCAGGTGGGCCAACGCGACCGCGATCAGCGCCACCCGGCCCTCGGTCGGCGTCCCCTCCAGGCCCTCCGCCAGTCCGTCCAGGTGGCTGCCGACGCACCGAAGCTGGTTGGCCCAGCCGATCGCCAGGGGAGGACCCGACGACCAGCAGATCGCGATCTCCACGGTGATCCCGTCCGAGGTGGCCCGGGTGCTCCACTCCCGTGAGATCGGCCCCGGGGACAGGGTTCGGGCGAGGCCCAGGAGCCCTCCGTGCGAAGGCAGCAGCCGGCTATCGAGTTCGATCCGCAGGGCCGGGTTCAACACCGCCAGATCGCCGAGGGTGTCCGAGACGACCTGGCGCTCGATCTCAGCCGCCCCGAAGATCGCGGCGTCCGGGACGAAGGTCACCGAGGTTCCCCGCGCGACCGCGGGTCCGGCGTCGACCAGGGATCCGACCGGACGACCCCGCACGAACACCTGCTGGTACCGCCTCCCGCGATCCACCGTCACCGCCAGGGCCGAGGACAGCGCGGACAGCACCACCAGCCCGAGCCCGTAGGCGCCGACGTGGACATGCGCTCGTTGCTGGCCTTCGAGGGTGCTGCCAGCGTGCTGGCAGGTGCACAGCGTCTCGAGCAGGGTCGGGTCGAGGTCCACCGGGATCCCTCGCCCGTCGTCCTCGACCGTGATCCCGGCCCGGCCGAGGTGGACCGACAGCTGGCTGGCGTGGCCCGCGAGGTGCTCGTCGACGCTGTTGGAGACCAGCTCCAACAGCAGGTGGAACAGGCCCTTCGGCCCAGTGCCGCCGACATACATCCCGGGCCGCTTCCGAATGGCCTCCACGCTGGACAGCACCTCGATGTCCTCGGCGGTGTAGGAGGGCGCCCGGAGTTCCCATCGTCCCTCCCGCGCCGACAGCCCGGGGCAGGGGACCGACGACCACAGCCACCCCCCGGGAGGCAGTCGGCTGGCGAGGGCCTCCACCAGGGCCTCCCCGTGATCCCCGAACGGGCCGTGGACCTCGAGCACCCCGGGCGCCGCCGGTCCCTCCGGGGACACCGGGAGGCCCGAGATCCCCCCCACCAGCTGCTCCTCCTCGAACGCGCCCAGGTGGATCGCACCGGCGTCCTCGTCCGCGAGGTGGGCCGGAGGCGTGGCTCGCCGCATCCGCCGCACCTGGGCGGCCGTCACTGCTCGGATCGGCATCGGATGTCTCCGGGGATCGGGCGGCCGACCGCGGCGCCATGCCGCTCCGGCGGTTCCGCTCCGAACCCCGTTGTGATCTAACGTGTCGGATCGAAGGGGAAATGTGTACCTGAAACCGGCACGATGGTTGCTAGGAGACACGGTCGGCCAGCGGATCCTGCGCGGAACGTCCGAGCGTTCCGTCAAGATTCAGCAAAGCGTCTACACGTGGACCCATCCTCGCGGAGGCCGTCGAACCGGTCCGCGGGGTCGAGCGCGTCGACCCGGGCTGTTCCCCGCTCGATCTCGGCCCCGGCGCGTTCCGCGGGACCCGCCCCGACCCAACGCGCCCCGACTCCGGTCCGCGAGGTCGATCGCCGCCGCTCCTCGACTCGGAACGCCGGCATCGGGGTATGCGGTCGCGATGGATCTCGACGCGTTGCTCGCCGATCTCCGCCACCGGCACGGCGCCCACCTCGTCGTCCTGTACGGCTCGCGGGCCCGCGGCGACGCCACCCCCGAGAGCGACGTGGACTTCGCCGCGTTCGCGGACGTGCCGTCGCCCCGGCGAGACGCGCGTCGGTGGTGCGGCCTGTTCCTCGACGGCTTCGTGTACCCCACCGCCGTGGCGACCGCCGACGCCGACCCGGAGCTCGCGAAGCTCGTGGGGGGCCGCGTGTTGGCGGACGACCGGGGGCTCGCCGGGCCGCTCCTCGCGAAGCTCGCCGCCGCCGACGCCGTCCCGCCGCCGCCCCTGGCCTCGGACGAGGCACAGATGCGGCGGGTGTGGGCGGTCAAGATGCTGGTGCGGATCCGCCGCGGCGACGTGGAGGCGCATCTTCGGCGGCACTGGCTCCTGTACCAGCTCCTCGAGGACCACTTCGCGCTGCGGGGAGAGCGGTATCGGGGACCCAAGCAGGCGCTGGCCGCGCTCGAGGCCCGCGAGCCGGTGACGTTCGCGCGGTTCGCCGACGCGCTCGCGCCCGGCGCGACGCTCGACGCGATCGAGGCCCTCGTCACCTGGGTCGTCGGCACGCATTCGCTCGACTGACCCAGCCTCGGTCTGCTCACTCGGCCCACTGTGCGATCGCCCACAGCGCCGCCTGCGGAGCGCCGGGACCCGTCGGGGCGACCACCACGGGACCCAGCCGGTCATCGGCGGGCCACACCGTCAGCCAGCACTCGCCGGGCGAGCAGATCGTGACCCTCGCCAGTGCGTCGGCGTGCCGCCGCGCCGCGTAGCGTCGACCGGGTCCACCGGAGTAAGGTTGGGCGGGAGGGCCCTTGTCGGCATGGATCCTGGTGTCCGTCGCCCACGCCTGGACGGGAAGTGGCTGCCTGTTCGACGGGGACCCCGACTGGCTGCTCACCGGCACGCCCGGGGCCTACCTCGGGACGGGGATCGCCGTGGGTGACCTCGACGGCGACGGCGACGACGAACTCGTGATCGGGCGCGTCCAGGAAGGAGATCTGGAAGAGGTGTGGGTCCTCGACGGCACACCGAGCGGACCCGGCCCGGTCGCCGACGCGGTGCTGCCCGGCGGGGTCTTCACCGGATTCGGCTACGACCTGGAGGCGGGCAGCGACGTGAACGGCGACGGCTTCGGGGACCTGCTCGTGGGTGCGCCGTGGGTTGCCGGACCGGTCTACGTCGAGGCCGGAGCGGTCTCGCTGTACCCGGGCGGTCCCTCCGGCGTGGGGGCGAGGTCGGACTGGCAGGTGCTCGCGACGTTCGACCTCCAGCACCTCCCGTCCGTGCTGGGCATGCCGGGCGACGTCGACGGCGACGGCTTCGACGACGTCCTCGTGGGTGTGAATCGGGAGGATGCGGACTCCGCGTTCGGAGACGGCTGGGTCCGGCTGTTCGGCGGCGCCACCGGGGCTCCGGAGACCACCCCGTTCGCCGAGCTCGACCGCGACGAGAACGGATTCCCGGACACGGTCGCATCCCCCGGCGACGTCGACGGGGACGGCCGCGCCGACCTGCTCGTCGGCACCACGGTCGCCGTCCACCTGTACCTCGGGCGTGCCGGAGGGATCAGCGCCCAGCCCGTGTCGTCGCTCCCCATGGACGGCCGGTGGCCCGATTTCCTCTCCACGGGCGACGTTGACGGCGATGGCGCGACCGACCTGCTGGTGACCGACGAGAACTACGCCGACGAAGAAGGCCGGGTCTGGCTCCACCGGGGCAGGAGCGGGGACTTCGAGCCGGCGCCGATCTGGCAGACGGCGGGAGTCGAGAACAGTCAACTGGAGGGCCGCATCGTCGGAGACGTCGACGGTGACGGGTTTGTGGATCTGGTCGTGGCCTTTCCTCGCGAGCAGCCTGGAGGGGGACGACTCGCGCTGTACCTCGGCGGTCCGGACGGGCCGTCGCTCGTTCCGGACGGCGAGACGGTGGGCCCGGGAGACGAAGAGGACTGGGGCATGCTCCTCTCGAGCGGCGACCTCAACGGCGACGGGCTCGCCGACGTCGTGACGACCGCGTACGGCGTCGACCAGACGGGGGGCGTCGCGGTGTGGTTCGGGGAACGCTGCGAGGCCGGCCCGCCCGACACCTCGGACACGGCGGGCCCACCCGACCCCACCGACACCGGGACACCCGACACGACGGACGAGCCCGACCCGGCCCGGCCCGCGGCCGAAGACGGGGGCTGCGGCTGCGGGGCGTCGGGCGCAGGCGGCTCGGCGTGGGTGGCGCTGGCGCTCCTCGTGAGGCGGCGGAGGCCCTGAGACCACGATCTCGACCCGCTCGCGTGCACGTAGCCCGAGTTCCTCGCCGCGCTGGTTCGCGGCCCACGGCGCCGCGTGCATCCGCGCTCTCGGCGCAGCGAAGGCCGAGCTGCTGACCGCTCGGCTGCGCGCCCGCCCGGGCGAGATCCCGGCGTTCACCCTACCGGGCGGTCTACTCCGCGCTGGGGTGGTCGCTCGAGGCACGCGAGCCGACGACGTTCGCCCGGTTCGCAGACGCGGTCAGTCGAGCGGAGGCCCCGACGACACAGGCGACGAGGGCCTCGATCGCGTCGAGCGTCGCGTCGGCGCGAGCAGGCGCGCTCTGCTCACGCGGCCCACTGTGCGATCGCCCACAGCGCCGCCCGCGGAGCGCCGGGGCCCGTCAGGGCGACCAGGCCGTCGCGGAGCGGGACGTGCGTCCAATCCCACCACACGAGGCCATCCGGCGCGCGGTAGCGATCGGTCCAGGCGAGGAACACGTCGACGAACCGCTCGTGCGGAACGAACCGGGCCACCGAAACGAGATCCGGCCACCGATCCGCCGGGATCGGAGGGAGGTCCGCCGCGATCCGCGGATCGCGGGGGAGCAGGGCGAGGAGGAGGTCCAGCCGGTCCTGGTCGTCGCAGGTGTCGGCCACCTCGAGCCAGCGCTGCACCGGCCCGTACGCCGACCAGTCCTTCGCGAGATCGTACACGACGCTGTCCGCTCCCTCGTGGGAGAGGCCCACCGCGAACGTCCACGCCGCCTCCACCACCGCGTCGGTCGGGTCGGACAGGTGCGCCACCAGCGCGTCCAGGAGCCGGACCGACGTGCCTGCCGGCGGGTCGATCCACGACCCACCCCGGGTGAGATGCGCGGCGAGGAGGCGTCCGCGGAGCCAGTCGCGGGCTCCGTCCGACACCGGCGCGGTCGTGGGATCGTAGCCGGGGTCGAGGGCGGCCCTCCGCCAGGCGAGCGCGGTGCGGGCGTCGTCCAGCACCCAGCCGGGGACAGCGGACATCCGGTCCAGCACGGCCTCGGCCCGCGCGAGCTGGGACAACGTCAACCACTCCGCCACGTCACACAGCGGGCCGTCGTCGTTGCCGGGGCTGGTGGGGTTCCCGACGATCCGATCGAACCCGGCGATCACCCGATCGAGGACCGACGCGCGCTCTACGGGCGGACCATCCCGGGCGCACCACCCGAGGCGCCACGGAACGAACGCGTCCCCCCGGGCCTCTTCGGCGAGGACCCGGGCGCGCCAGCCTGCACGGTCGAGGGCGAACGGGGGCAGGTCGAGGATGTCGGGGATCGCGGCGCGCAGCACCTGCGCGGCGAGCGGGTCGGGTACGGCGGCCACCAGGGCGCAGCGGTCCACGACGTCCGGGGTGCGCGCGACCCAGGGGACCAGGCGGGCTTCGACCTCGTCCGGCGGTAGCACGGCGGCCCACACGGCGACAGCCTTCAGCGGGACCGTGGGATCGGCGAGGGCTGCCCGCGCGGCGACCACGTCGCCCCGCACGCCCCCGATCCGGGCGGCGGCCAGCGCGCGATCGGCCGGACGGACCAGCGCCGCGATCCGTTCGGCCAGGCCCAGGGCGTCCGACGAGGGCCCGGCCAGGCCCAGCACCAGGTCGAGCGCCGCCGCGGGCACCTCCGGCGAGGAGGCCCGGCGCAGGACGCGGAGCAGGAGCTCTCGCCGAGCGCCGCGTCGGAACGGGCGAGGAGGGCCGATCTCGGCATCGGGTCTCCGTACGCCGGTTCGACCGCGTCGGCCACCGTGCACCACACGGCGCGACCGATCGGGTCGCGGAGCCGGCCCCACGGCCGGTGACGCTCCGATCGGAGGGCGAGCGGTGCGGGGCGGACGGCCCGACTCCGGAGTACAC
>JBEBJW010000469.1:0-5909 GCA_040079715.1 Myxococcota bacterium
AGGTCACCGGGGTCGGCCGGGTGCTGGGCGCAGCCGGGCAGGCGGTCGATCCCGCCGCGATCCGGGCGATCCCCGGGATCCTCGGGGTGTGGGAGCCGCGCCGGAGCGCGGTGGTCCGGGTGTCCGGTCCACCGGAGGGCCTCGACGCGGTGGCGGCCGAGGTCCGGGAGGCGCTGGTGTCGGCCGGGTTCCAGGCCGACGATCGGGCGCCGCCGCCTCGCCCGTCGCGGGAGGTCGCGATCGATCCGGCGGCGGCGGCGCGGCTGGCGCTGGCGCCGGGGGACGTGGCGGACGGGCTGGCGGCCCTGGTCGACGGGCTGCCGGGCGGCGTCGTGGCGGACGGGGAGGACCGGCTCCCGGTGACGATCCGGTTCGGTCCGCCGGGGGTGCCGCTCGACGCGCTGACGCTCCCGACCCCGGGCGGGCCGGTGCCGGTGGCGACGGTGGCGACGGTCACGGCGGGGATCGACCGGCCGATCACCCGGATCGACCAGCGACGGGTGGTGGAGTGGGTCACGGACGCCCCGGCGGACGCGGCGGTCCGGGTGGCGGAGGTGGCGCTGCCCCCGGGGTACCGGACGGACGCGGCGGCGCTCCGGTAGCGCCTGGTCGTTGCGGATGGGGCAGGTTCAGCGACGTTCGGTTGGCGCAGAAAACGGCACCAGGACGGCGAGCTGCATCAACCGAACATCGTCGAAGATCGATCTACCGGCAAATGCGGGGTCGGCGGGGAGCGCGGGTGGCGTTCTCCGGGCCGGCTGTTGCGGATGAGGCATGAACAGCGGTGTTCGGTTGGCGCAGAAAGCCGCATCAGAACAGCGAGCTGCATCAACCGAACATTGTCGAAGATCGATCCATCGGCAATGCCGATCCGAGTCACGGGCACATGTGACACGCCGAGCTCCCGCGACATCCGAGGGTGTCACGAGGGCGGGCGGATCGTATGATCAGGGACCGGGGAGGTTGAACGTGTGGATCGGGTGGATCGGGTGCGGGGCACCGGAGGTGCCGGGTGTTCCCCTGCCGGGCGGGGATCCCGGCCAGTCTCCATCGACGACGGGCTCCACCGGGCCGTCGTCGACGTCGTCGTCGATCCCGACCAGATCCGGCACCGCGAGCTTCCGGCGCGCGGTCGACGGGGTGACCCTGTGCGACCAGGCGGTGGACCTGGTGCTCACCCCGTACGCCGGCGACTGCCCGGACTGCGCCTGGGCGTACGCGGTGGCGGCCACCTCGACCCGCGACGAGTCGAGCGACCCCGGCTGCGGACCGTGGAGCACCGGGTTCGCCGACCAGCCGGCCGACCCGTGGTTCGAGTACCAGGTGAACCCGCGGGTCGCGTTCACCGATGCGTTCGTGGTGGGCCCCACCACCTGGCCGAGCGCGGTGCTCCGCGGGGCCGACATCCGCGACGACTATGGCGACGAGGGCTACGACGGGGCGTGGTGGGTCTGGGCGTCCGCGTCCGACGCCGTGGCCGAGCCGACCCTCCACCCATCGACCTACGCGTTCGACGCGTCGTCGGTCGAGGTGTACACCGCGGACGATCGGCCGTACCTCGACCTGTCCACCGGCGACACCGCGTGCTGGACCGACGTCCAGGGGACCAACGCCGCGCCGCTCGCCGGGGTCTCCGGCCAGGGCGCTCTCCGGTGCGACGGCACGATCGACCGGTGGGCGTTCGACGCCGTCGCTGGCGACGCGATCACCGTGTCGGTCGACGTGCCGGACGCCAGCCGCGGGTTCGACCCGATGACCGGGGTCGCGCTCGACGGGTGCTGGGTCCACCTCGCGGACGACGTGTTCGACTGCGCCGCGTCGATCCTGCCCGACGGATGCCCGGGGTCGACGTTCGTGGCGCCCGAGACCGGGACGTACACCGTCGAGGTGCGCGGGGTCGACGGGACCTGCGCGGGGCCGACCGGCGACTACCGGGTGACGGTCGCCGGGTCCCCCGCGGTGAGCCTGGTCGACGACGACGTGACCGCGCCGATCCCGCTCGCGAAGATCCGGATCGAGACGTCGCTGTCGCTGTCCTTGCCCGCCCCGTGAGGCCCGGCTAGGCATTCGGCATGCAGGTCCTCGGCTGAACCAGTGACCCCCGCGTCGACGCCGCTCTCCGGAGCTGGCGCCGCGGGCTGCGTTCCTTCGTTCTGCCGAGGTACTCGATGTCTCGTCGCGCACGTCCGCCGCGCCAGTGGGCGCAGGCGGGTGCTCCGTTGGTGTCCCTGGTCCGCGCCGCCAAGCTGCTCCGTCGTCGGGCGGGGTCGTCGTTCCGCGGTGGTGCGCGGGTGGATCGGGCGGACGATCGGTCCGTCGATCGCCGCGCGCTGGTCGTCCTCCGGTGCGTCGATCGGTGGGCGCCCGACCAGCTGTGCCGCGGGTCGGTCGCGTGGGCGCGGGCCGTCGCCGGTCACCCGTGGCATCGGCCGCCGGACACCTGGGTCGGGGAGGGGCCGCTCGTCGATCACCTGCTCCGGGCGGTCCGGTACCCGCTGCCGGCGTTCCTGTACCCGCTCGGGGGCGCGCCGCTCGAGGGTTCGGTCGCCGCTGAGGTCGACCGCGCGGTCGGGCTGCTCGCGTTCACCGGCGGCGGCGGAGCGTTGACCGCGGCGCCGGGGCTGCCGCCGCTGTCGCGCAAGGCCGCCCACCTCCTGTGGACCGGGCCCGCTGCCGAGTCGGTGGCGTTGGCGGTGCGCGCCGCGCAGGTCGCGGCGGTCGGCGGACCGG
This sequence comes from Myxococcota bacterium, assembly GCA_040079715.1. GTDB lineage: Bacteria > Myxococcota_A > UBA796 > UBA796 > JACKER01. The sequence continues at coordinate 2,731 of JBEBJW010000469.1, forward strand.
ACTGGCTGGTCCACGCGCTCGCCCGGACCGCGCTCGGGCGGTTCGTGGCGGACGAGGCGTGGTGGGGCGGGATCGTCGCCTGGCTGGCCGCGAACGCCGCGGCGCTCGACCAGGCGGTGGATCGGGCCGCGCTCGGCGGGATCGTCGACTGGCTCGGCGCGACCCGGGCGACGCCGACCTCGGTGTCCCGGATGGTCCGCGACCACCAGCAGTGGCATCGGAGCCAGGGGTTCGGCGCGGGGCTGACCGGCCCGCTGCCCCGGTCGGGCCTCGGCGGGGCGCGGGCGGTGGACGCGGACGACGGCGCGCGGTGGTCGTTCGTCGAGCTGTGCGCGCTGGAGGCGCTGGCGCTCGAGGGGCGGTCGCTCCGCCACTGCGTCGCGACCTACGCTCCGGTGGTCCGGTCGGGCAAGAGCTCGATCTGGTCGATGCGGACCGAGGGGCTCCCGGTGCTGACCCTCGAGGTTTGGAACGCGGACCGGGCGGTGGTGCAGATCCGCGGCCTCGGGAACCGGCGGGCCACCCCGACCGAGCTCCGGGTGATCGACCGGTGGGCCGCGGCGGTCGGCCTGACCGTGCGCGACCGCTGACCGCCCGCGCCTGCCGCGCCAGGGGGACCGGAGGGCGCGAGCGGAGCGAGCGGTCCGACCGGAGGAGGACGGAGGGAGCCTGCGACCGACCCCGGAGAGAGCCCGACGGCGCGCAGCGCCGGGGCGCCCAGACCCGCTACGGGGTGGACCCGGTCGAGGTCGTCGAGCCGCCGGTCGCGGGCGGGGGCTTCGGGACGCACGCCAGGCTCCCGGCGTTGACCGGGACCGCGGGGGTCCACTCGAGCACCGTCGGGCCGAGGGTGAACCGGGGCATCGCGTCGCGGACCGCCGGGTCGAGGTCCCCGCTGTCCACCAGGCCGTCGAGGATCTCCCGCCCGATCGGCTCGAGGTGCACCGCGACGGTGATCCGGTCCGGGACGCCGCCGCGGACGAGGTAGTTCCGGGTGCGGTGGGTCGACACGTACGCCGGGTCCGACGGGTCGAGGGTGGTCTGCACGACCAGCAGCTCGCCCACGTCGAGGTCCTGCGCCTCCCAGAACTTGTGGGTCGGCTCGCCGAGCGGGTCGATCAGCGTGCTCCACAGGCGCCACAGGTCGGGGTCCTCGTCGTCGGTGACCGCGCTGACGTCCTCGCCGAGCGGGATCACGCCGCTCTGGTCGATCACCGTGCCGCCCTGGTACGCCACCAGCTCGACCCACATCCGCCGATCCGCGGCCGCGCCCGACGGGAACAGGTGCCCCGCGGCCACGTTCTCGAGCGTCACCACCGCGAGGGTCGTCTCGGCCGGCGTCGACACGCACAGGTACGCGTTCACCGTGTCGTCCAGCAGCTCCTGGACCAGCGCCTGCTGGGCGTCGCGGCCGGGGAACTCGGTCAACGCCAGGTCGACCCCGGGCATCGCGTGGTCGTGGATCCGCCGGAGCTTCACCCCGTCCGCCTCGGCGGCCAGCCCGTCCGAGCCCGGGAGGTGGCACCCCGCGCAGGTCAACCCGAACACCGGCTTCGCGAACAGGCTGGCCTGCCACTCGGCGTAGGTGCGCTCGATGTGCCCGCCGAGCGGCGTCACGATGTCGTGGCAGCTCCCGCACAAGGCACTCGACTGGAGATCGTCGCGGTCGTGGGTCGGGGCGTACACCGAGCGGTGGGCCGGCGTCTCGACCGGGTCGGCGATCGGACCGCGGAACTGGTCGTCGTCCGCCACCTCGAGCGGGTTGTTGTGCGCGTCGGCGCCGAGCGCGTCCACCTGGTGACAGAACCAACAGGTGACCCCGCGCTGGGCCTCCGGGACGTCGTCGAGGTTCAGGCCGTCGGTGGTCAGCCCGAGCGCCACCGCGGCGGGCGCGTGGCACTTCACGCAGAAGTCGCCGAGCGCGCCGTCGGTCTCGCGCTGGCCCTGGGCGTTCATCGCGCGGAACACGGGGTCTTCGCTGGCGTAGGCGTGCATCGAGCCCGACCACTGCTCGTGGTGCGTCGGGTGGCACTCGACGCACGACGCCGGATCCCGCAGCTCGTCGACGGTCAACGGCTCGACCTCGGGTTCCTTGTGGCACCCGACGGCCGCGGCGAACAGCGCGAACACGATCCTCACGGCCCCTCCGCTCCGGCGTCGATCCACGACCGGATCGCGCACCGCTCGGCCTCGGTCAGCACCCTCCCCGGTGGCATGTCACCGAGGCCGTCCGGCTCGAGGTGGTCGATCAGGGGTGAGCACGCGGCGTCGCCGGGGACCACCAGCGCGTCGAGCCCGGCGTACGCCTCGTCGATCGTGGTCCCGAGCCCGAGCCCCCCGGTACCCGTGCCGGCGTGGCACCCGGACAGCGCGCACGTCGGGGCGAGGGTGTTCGCGTAGACCTCGGCGAACGCCGGATCGTACTCCGGGGTGCAGGTCGCCGGCAGGTCGAGGCACGCGCCCGCACCGCAGCCGCCGAGAAGCCCGACCGTCCCGACCAGGAGCGCCGCCCCGACGAGCCGTGCGGGCACCTAGCCCTCCGCGCAGAACAGGAACACCGCCGCGTCGTCGTCCCCGAGGTCGACCGTGAACTGCCACAGCCCCGGCATGATCAGGTCGAACGGCGTGACGACGTAGCTGCCGTCCCCCTCGTCCGCGCCCGCGTAGTCCGGCGGGGTCAGCCCGTGCCCGTGCAGCGGCATCCACGGGGTCAGCTTCAGCGGGAGCGCCGCCGCCGCGCCGTCCGCGTCGGTGACCGTCACCGTCCACTGGTTGTCACCCACGTCCGGCGGGGTCGGGCTCGCCTCTGCCACCGCGACCGTGCGGCCGAGCGGCGTCTCGTGCGACACCCCCGCCACGAACGTCTCCGCGCCGTCACAGTTGGCGTTCGGGTTGTGCAGGGTGCCCGTGTCGTCCGCGTCGAGCGTCACGTCGCCCGTACACCCGACGGCTCCGATCGCCAACGCCACCGCGGCACGCGACATCGCCCCCTCCGTCCCCCACACGTACAGCCGCGGCGCGCGATCCGCCACCGCGGCGGTCGGGGGTTCCGGGCGGCCCGGCCTGCGGCCGTCGGGGTCCTGCGGGGTCGCGGGCGTCCCCCTCCGCAGCCTCCTCGGTGTCTCCCGCTCCGCGGGACACCTGCGGGGTCTGCTCCGGCGCCCGCTCCGTCCTCGCTC
>JBEBJW010000470.1:0-5902 GCA_040079715.1 Myxococcota bacterium
ATCCCCCTCCGGCCCCTGCGGGTGCTGGTGGTGGACGACGAGCCGCTGGTCGGCGCCGCGGTCGCTCGGCTGCTCGGGGATCGGCACGACATCACGGTGATCGTCGAGGCCGAGGCCGCGATCGCCCGCCTGACGGACGGTCCGCCGGTCGACGTGGTGCTGTGCGACCTGATGATGCCGGGGACGTCCGGGATCGAGTTGTTCTCGGTGATCGAGCACGATCCCGAGCTCGCCCGCCGGTTCGTGTTCGTGACGGGCGGGTCGGGGACCCCGATCGCGGCGTCGTTCCTGGCCCGGGTCACCAATCCGGTCGTCGAGAAGCCGTTCGACGCCGCTGCCCTGACCGCCGCGATCGCTGCCGTCGCGGGGTGATCCGCGATCGGTTAACGTCCGGCGCGGTAGCGGAGGAAAGGTGCAGATCCGGCTCGTGTCGCAGCATTCGTTCCTGACGGAATCGGTCGCGAAGGTTTTGCGGACCCATGGGCACGAGGTCGAGGTCCGCCCCGACACCGCGTTCGAGAGCGAGCTGAAGTACCGACCGTCGACCGCGCTGGCCGAGGTCAGCGCGCTGGTCGAGCACCTCAAGCCGCTGCTCCCGTCGGTCCACGCCGACGACGGGCTCGCCGAGGCCGACATCGAGATCCGCCTCGGCGAGAGCAAGCCGCTCGCGCACTGGGAGGTCAAGCTGCTGGTCGACAGCGAGCCCCTCGCGGAGCGCCTCCGCGGCAAGCTCGGCGCGCTCGGGTTCCGCGACGACGGCACCGTGATGGACGACCAGGAGAAGAGCTTCGTCAAGTACGGCGGCGCCACCTCGTTCGCCCGCCAGGTCGTCCGGTGGGTGCTCGCGCAGGAGGGGGTGCGGGTCACCGAGAGCAAGGACTGGGGCGACGAAGACGACGACATCTGGATCTACGCGAAGGACCCGACCCACGAGGGCAAGTCGGCCAAGGAGCGGTTCCCGGTCGAGATCCACGGCGACGACTACGAGCGGATGTTCCTCCTGAAGGACCGGCTCGAGGCCGCCGGGTTCCGCCAGGTCCAGGTCCGATCCCTCGACGACGGCCGGTCGAAGTTCGTGCTCGATACGGGCCCCTACGTGCGCGACGCGCTGGCGGCGTCCGAGCTGAGCGAGCTCGTGACCGGGTTCCTCGGCGAGATCGGGGTCGACGCCACCCGGTACCCGTTGGTCCCGCTGACGGTCGATCGCGGCCACGCCCGGATCGACCTGCCGGTCGGCGCGATGGGCGGCGGCGGGCTCCGGCCGTACGCGGGCGCGTTCCCGGAGCGGTGGGACGTGATCCTGCGGACCGACGACCCGCACGGCGTCCGGCCGCTGATCGATCAGCTCGAGGACAGCGGGTACAAGGGGATCCGGATCGAGGCGCTGCCGCCGGCGTCGCTCGGGTTCACCCTCCGGTGGGGCGCGGCGAAGCACCAGCCGGACGTGGTCGACCTGTTCCGCGGCCTCGCCGAGCACGCGATGGCCGAGCGGACCCTGAAGGAGGGCTACGGGCTGTCGGTGTCGGACTCGCTCGACGAAGACGACGCGCGGATCATCGTCGAGCTGCCCCTGTCGGCCGCGACCCGGGTCCCGCTGGTCGACCGGATCAAGGAGGCCGCCCGCGGGTTCGACCTGTCGCTGAAGACGCCGTCCGCGGACGAGGTCCGGCCGCTGATCGAGACCCTGCGCGGCCTGCCGTGGAAGCAGTGGGAGCTCGAGATCGAGTCGGACGTCGACCCCGAGATCCAGTTCGGGGGCGCGCCGATCCAGCTCGTCGAGTACGTCCAGCAGACGATCGAGCGCGCGACCGGGCTCCACCTCCCGCTGTCCAAGGCGTGGGGCGACGGCGACGACGACATCTGGGTCCACCTGCCCCGCCCGACCGCGCGGGTCTCGTCCGACGACGACGACCCGATCGACATCGCCGACTGGCTGTCGGTCGGCCTGGTCGACGAGGGCGAGCGGCCGCTGATCGAGGTCCACGCCGACCGGGTCCGGATCGGGCCGGTGTCGCTGCCGCGCCGCAAGGCCACGACCGATCGCCAGCTCGTGCCGCGGCCCGAGCTGTTCAGCCACTACTGCCTCGACGGGCGCACCGCCGACTCGCTGATCCACCTCGCCGAGAGCGTGCTCCTCCGCGAGCCGTGCCTGTTCGAGGGCGAGACCAGCGTGTCGAAGACGTCGATCGTGCTGTACCTCGCGATGGTGCTCGATCAGCCGGTGGTGCGGCTGAACCTGAACGGGCAGACCGACACCGGCGAGCTCGTCGGGCGGTACGTCCCGCAGGACGTGGCGGCGGCGCTGCCGGTCGACCCGGCCGAGCTGTACGCCGCGAGCGAGCTGCTCGAGTCCGAGTCCCGGATGATCCTGACCCGCGCCGCGACCGAGGGCCGGATCCTGAACCGGGTCGAGGTCCAGCAGATCATGGCCAACGAGCGGATGACCGTCCATCCGTGGCGGTGGCAGGACGGCCTGGTCGTGACCGCGATGAAGCGCGGGTGGTGGGTCGTGCTCGACGAGCTGAACCTCGCCGAGCCGCAGATCCTCGAGCGGCTGAACCCGGTGCTCGAGCCGCACCCGTCGCTGGTCCTGACCGAGCACGACAACTCGGTGATCGGGTCGGGCGGGGTGCCGGTCCACCCGGACTTCCGGATCTTCGCCACGATGAACCCGGCGGAGTACGCGGGCCGGTCGGCGCTGTCGCCGGCGTACCGCGACCGGTGGCGGGCGTACAAGTACGTCAGCCCCCCGGGCGAGGGCGAGTACCTGTCGATGCTCCGGTTCCTGACCTACGGCGAGCAGCCGGACGTCAACGTGTCCGGGATGCGGTTCACCGGGTCGAGCGTCGAGCCGCCGATGGGCTCGCTCGCCGAGATCGACGGGATCGACGACTTCCTCCGGGCGGTCGCGCGGTTCCACGGGGCGCTCGAGGAGGCGGTCGGTCGGCGGTCGGGCGGCCGGACCGGCCAGCTCGGCGCGCGCCGCCGGGATCGGTACGTGTTCACCCGCCGCGGGCTGCTCGCGGTGATGGAGTACCTCGCGTCCGGGCTCGCGGACGACCAGTCGATCCGGACGATGCGCAAGGCGCTCGCGCGGTACTACGTCGGGCGGGTCCAGCCGGGCGCCGACCAGCGGATCGTCGCGCGGCTGCTCGACGCGGCCGGGATCGGGCCCGGCACCTGGGCTCCGGACAAGCTCGACGCCCTCAAGCCGGTGAACCTCGACGCGGGGATCGGCGACGATGGGGCGGACGACGACGACGACTGGGACGCGGACGAGGACGACGACGACGACACCGAGCTCGGCGACGGCGACTGGGACGACGACGAGCTGTCGTCGTTGATCGGAGACGATACGACCGACGAGGAGTGATCCGTGGTCGTGCAGCGCGCCGTTCCGTTGTTGGTCGGGCTGTTTTTCGCGGTGGCGATCGCGCTGCCGCTGGTCCGGCTGTGGGTCCGGACCGGTACGTTCGGGTTCGTCGGCCACCGGTCCCGCGATCCGCTGGCCCGCGCGATCGGACTCGGGTTCGTCGGGCTGTGCGCGGCGGGCGGCGCGTGGACGGTGGCGCTCGCCGCGGTCGGGCCGGCCCGGCTCGGCGGGTGGGGCGTGCCTCCCGCGGCGACCGCGATCGGGCTCGGCGCGATGGTCGCGGGGATCGCGCTCACCGCGGTCGCCCAGGCCCAGATGGGCAGCTCGTGGCGGATCGGGATCGACGCCCCGGACCGGCCCGGCGGCCCGACCGCGCTGGTCGACACCGGGCTGTACGCGCTGTCCAGAAACCCAATCTACACCGGGCTGCTGGTGTTCGTCGCCGGGGTGGTGGCCGCGGCGCCGTCGACGGCTACGGTCGTGGGCGCCGCCGCGATCGGCGCGGTGATCGCGATCGAGGCCCGGCTCGAGGAGGGGCACCTGCGCGAGACCCACGGCGAGGCATTCGCGGCGTACGCCCGTCGGGTCGGGCGGTTCTTCCCGGGGATCGGCCGGTTGCGCTGACCCGGGGTCCCGCTCAAGACCGGGTCGCGGCGGCCGAAGGTTGCTCCGAGCGCACCGGATCGGTCGCTCCGGAGCGCGCGTGACCAAGACCTCGCAGTTCGAGCAGCGGCTGGAGCTCGTCGACGACGGGTTCGACGACATGCCCCGCGATCGGCGGCGGGGCGCGTGGCTTGCCCGGGTGACGATCCGGACCCGGCTGTACGCGCTGGCCGCGGGGTTCGTCGGCGCGTTCGTGATCGTCGGCGGGCTGACCCTCGTCAGCCGGTCGCTGATCGAGGTCGGGCTCGACCAGGTGGAGCGGTCGAGCCAGGGCGCCACGGCCCACATGGAGGCGGACATGATGCACGACGCCCTCCGGGCCGACGTGTACCGCGCGCTCCTCGCCACCGACCCGCAAGAGCTCGCGGCCGCGGCGGCGGACGTGACCGACCACGCCGACAAGTTCTCGACCCTGGTCACCGAGATGATCGGGCTGGAGGAGGACCCGAAGGTCCGCGCCGAGCTCGAGGCGCTCGAGCCCGAGCTCGCCGCCTACGCCGCCGCGACCCGGTCGGTCGTCGACCGCGCCAAGACGGACCACGCGGCCGCGACTGCGATGCTGCCGGCGTTCTACGAGCAGTTCAAGCGGGTCGAGGCCCGGATGGAGACCGCCGGCGAGCAGATCGGCGCCGAGCGGGTCGCCCGCAAGGACGTGGTGTGGGACGAGATCCAACGCCTGATGCTCGCCCTCGGGGCGGTGATGCTCGGGGCCGCCGCGCTGGCGGGGATCGCGTCCGCCGCGGTCGCCCGGAGCATCGTGGTGCCGCTCGAGAGCGCGGTCGCGAGCATCGACGCGCTGGCCCGCCGGGACTGCACCCACCGAGCCCGGGTCGTCGGGGACGACGAGGTCGCCCGGATGTCGCGCGCGCTGAACCGGTCGCTCGAGTCCACCGCCGACGCGATCGGCACGATCCGGAAGAACGCGACGAACCTCGCGGCGAGCGCAGACCAGGTGGCCGCGATCGGCCGGACGGTCAGCACCGAGATCGACTCGGCGTCGCAGGCGACCCAGCTCGCGTCGTCCGCCGCCGACGCGGTGTCGGCGAACGTCCAGACGGTCGCCACCGGGGTCGAGGAGATGGGGGCGGCGATCCGGGAGGTCGCGCGGAGCGCCGCCCAGGCCGCCCGGGTCGCGACCACCGCGGTCGGCGTGGCGGGGCGGACCAACGACACGATGGTCCGGCTCGGCGAGTCGAGCACCGAGATCGGCAAGGTGATCAAGGTGATCACCACGATCGCCGAGCAGACGAACCTGCTGGCGCTGAACGCGACGATCGAGGCCGCGCGGGCGGGCGAGGCCGGCAAGGGGTTCGCGATCGTCGCGAACGAGGTCAAGGAGCTCGCGAAGGAGACCGCGCGGGCGACCGAGGACATCCACCGGCGGGTCGAGGCGATCCAGACCGGGACCGAGTCCGCGGTGCAGGCGATCGCCGAGATCGGCGGGATCATCGGTCAGATCAACGAGCTCCAGGGGACGATCGCCAGCGCGGTCGAGGAGCAGACCGCGACCGCGAACGAGATCACCCGCAGCGTCGCCGACGCGGCCCGCGGGACCGCCGAGATCGCCCGCAACATGGCGGGGGTGGCCGACGTGACGCGCAACACCACGACCAGCGCTGCCGAGTTCCAGCAGGCTGCCGCCGGGCTCGCGAAGCTCGGGGGCGAGCTGCAGGCGATCGCTGGCCTGTTCCGGACCTGAGGTACACGAATGCGAGCCCTGGTGGTCGACGATTCGCGGGCGATGCGGACGATCCTCAAGAAGCTGCTAGTGGGGGAGGGGTTCGAGGTGGTCGAGGCGGGTGACGGGCGGGAGGCGCTCGAGCGGCTCGCCGCCGACACGGTCCCGGCGATCGCGCTGGTCGACTG
>JBEBJW010000471.1:0-5896 GCA_040079715.1 Myxococcota bacterium
CGCTGCTGCCGTCGCGCGGGGTCGAGGGGGCGGTGGACCGCTACCTGACCCGGCGGGCGGCGGGTGCGGTGACCGCGGCCCGGTCGACGGCGGAGGCGCCCACCCTCGCGGCGTTCGCCGAGGCGCAGCGGCGGGCGACGGACCTGAAGGACGCGCGGTACGCGACCACGTTCGGGGCGGACGGCGGGTTCGCCGGCAAGCTGTCGGTCGCGGTCGAGGCGCTGTCGACGGGGCTGTCGCGGTGCGTGTCGATGGCGTTCCCGGACCCGTACTTCTCGTGGGACAGCCACACCGACAACGACGCGCGCCAGTCGACCTTGTGGGAGCAGCTGTTCGCCGGGCTGCTCGATCTGCAGCTCCGGCTCGCGACGACCACCGGCCCGTCCGGCCGGCCGCTCGCCGACGACGTGACGGTGGTGGTGCTGTCGGAGATGGGCCGCACGCCTCAGCTCAACGGCGGCAACGGCAAGGACCACTGGCCGTACACCGGCGCGGTGCTGTTCGGGGCCGGGATCCGGGGCGACCGCCAGATCGGCGACATGAACGAGAACTTCCAGGGCCTCGAGGTGGACCTCGCGTCCGGGGAGCTCGCGGCCGGCGGCGTCGTGCCGACGGCGTCCCACCTCGGCGCGACCCTGCTCGCGACCGCGGACGTGGACCCGGCGGAGTGGGTGCCCGGGTACGACCCGATCGGCGCGCTGGTCTAGCCAGCAGCGGGCCGCACGCACCGGCGCGCGGTCACGGGATCGGGGCCGCACCCGCGGAGGGCTTGCTGGACGGGTCGGTCGTCGTCATCCCGCGCGTCATCGTTCGGGGCGTGACCACAGCGACGAACCTGACCTGGTCGAGCAGCGCGCGTTCGACGATGGTGCGCTGGAGACCGAGGAGGTGGCCCGCGGCGACCCAAGCCAGGGGAGCCCGTGCGGAGGGAGACGCGCTGTGACCGCATGTGACACGGCATCTCACTCCGTCCGATACAAGGTGAGGTCGGGGAGGGCAGCTCTTGTCGCTGATTCATCGTGGCGTATTTCCGTCTGTTCTCCCGCGTGGCGTCATCGCGGATCTCGGTGTCTCGGACCCCTCGTGCGCGGCTTCCGAGCCGGAGACCGGGACCTTCGTCGTCGGATCCAACACGGGAGAGGTGGTGGTGTTTACCGCCGAGGGTCGGCGTCGCGCTTCGTTTCGGGCGAACCCACAGGGCGTCCGGATGCTGGCCCTGCGGGGCGGATCATTGGCAGTCGGCATGTTCGATGCCGTTGACCTGTGGGACATCTCCGAGACCCCTGTGCATCGTTGGCGTCATGCGACCAAGTCGAGAGATTACCTCGAATCCGTCAGCCTCTCCGACTCCGTCGTGTCGGTCAGGACCTCGAGCGGGAAGGAGACGCTGCTCTCCCTCGACGGTTCACCCGTTCGTCGCAACAAAGACAAACAGAGTTCAATCCTCGACGATCTCGTGGTGGCCTGGGAGACCTTCGAGGAGAACCGCGCCGATGGCCACGGCGAAGGGGCACAGGACACCGAGGTCTGGGAGGTCCTCTGCGGGCTGTGCGACCAGGTGTGGTCCGGGCAGCCCGTTCGGGTCCCCAGTTCTCCCGACGAATGGCGACTGTACAACAAGACCTCACGAGCGAAGCGGATCGCGGCCGACCTCGCGAAGGCGGCCCAATCGATCGTGGACGCCCTCGGCCGTGCTCGGGCAGGGGATCCTGACGCAGGGCGCACCTTCTACACGAGGTACCTGAACACGGTGCCGGAGGGAGGCTCCGAGGCGGCGACTCCTGCGGCCTTCGAGAACCTCCGTCTGACGGTGGTTCCACTCCCGAACATGCGCGCGGTGACGGTCGGCTACCTCGACGGAGCGCACCTCTGGAACCTCCGTGAGGTGAGCGGGCCGGTCCCTGCTCACCCGTCCTTCGACCTCATCGGTTTCAGTCCGAGTGGTGGATTGCTCGCAGTGCTCGGCCGGTTCCCGGATGGGTGCGAACGCATCACCACCATCGACTGCGCGTCGCTCGAACAGCGGTTCACCACCGATGATCTCGGCACCGGCGACAACAGAGCGGCCTTCGTCGAGGGAGATCACCTCGTCCATGCGAGGCTCGAGTCCGTTCGGGTCTGGTCAGCCGACGGCACGGAATGCCATCACCGAGACCTTCCGAACGGTGAACTACCGTCGCTGCCGGGCCGGCAGGTCGGATTCGGGCTCCAGGATGGGTCCATCCGCTGGGTCGACGTCCTCGATCGGTCGGAGGGGCACCTGTCGGCCACGCCGGTTCGGCCGACGATTGACTATTGGGCGGCCTCTCGTTGGCAGGTCGACGCCGAACACCGTGTCGTCACGTGGTCCGGAAAGCGTGGGAGGGCGAAGGGGACCTTTGTGGTCGATCAGCGAGCCCCACACGATCTTCTCGGTCACCATCCATCCACGGCGTGCGAGGTACGGATCTCGCCGCGTGCGATGTTCTTCGTGGTCGATGAGTTGTGCGTCCTGGACCGGTCTGGACAACGGCCCACCAAGACGATTCCTGGTGTCATGGGTTCAGCTCACCTGGTGGGGGACGAAGTGATCGTCGCGATGCGGGACCCAACGGATGCAGCGAGCCCGGTCGGTCTTTGGGCGTGCGGTCTCGACGCGACACGCCCCTGCCCCTTCCCCCTGTTCGATGCGAACGCGGTATACACCACCGCCGGAGGCTCCGTGTTCGCCCACCTCTCCCTGGAGGACGGCCCCGCGCTGGCGATGCTCGATCCGATCCAATGGAGGTTGATCGCCAGCATTTCGCTCGACATCCATCCCCATCGGATCGCGGCTCATCCGAGCGGACAGGTCGCCCTCCTCACCCGGGGCGGTTCGACCGTGCAGTTCTATCGTTTCGAGCTCGATCTCTGAGCTTGCGTCTCCCCGTGCGCATCCCGCAATCCACGGCTGACACCCGCGTTCGGTACCGCATCGTGGCGGGTTCTGATTCGCACCTCACAGCACCGCGGCGCTCGCCGTCAGCTCCTCATCAAACCCTGGGCCCGGCCCGAGAGGCCGGTCGGTGAGCGGTCCGCCCGTTCGGCGAGCGGCGTGCGGTGACCACCCCCGCGGGGGTACGAGTCCCCCGTGACTCCCACCGCCCGGTTCGCGCTCGCACAGGTCGTCGGCTGGTCCGCGCTCGCGGCCGTCGTGTACGGCGCCAGCGCCACCTACCTGATGTCGACCGCCGGCGCCTCGGTCGGGCAGGTCGTGGTCCGGGCCGGGCTGTGGGCCGCCCTCGGGATCGGGCTGTCGACCGCGCTCCTCGTCCCGTACCGCCGGTTCTTCGCCGACGGCACCCCGACCCCCGCCCGGCTCGCCGCGATCGGAGCGATCGCCGTGGCGACCGGGATCACGTTCGCGCTCCTGTTCGACGCGTCGGTCTGGCCGCTGCCCGAGGCCGGGATGGAGGCCCTGCGCGCCGCCCGGACCAAGGCCGCCTGGTCCCGCGCGATCTCGCCGAGCCTCGCGATGGTCGCGTGGAGCGCCACGTGGATCGGCCTCGTCAACGCCACCCGGCTCCGGGCCGAGCGCGAGCGGGCGCTCCGGGCCGAGGCCCTCGCGGTCGAGGCCCGCCTCGCGATGCTCCGGTACGAGCTGAACCCGCACTTCCTGTTCAACGCGCTGAACTCGATCGTCGGCGCGATCGACGAGTCGCCCGACAACGCGAAGGACATGGTCCGCCAGCTCGCCGAGCTGCTCCGGCACACCCTCCACCGCCCGGACGGCGCGTCGACCGTGGCGGACGAGCTCCACGCCGCGCGGCTGTACCTCGCGCTCGAGCAGGCCCGGTTCGAGGACCGGCTCGCGGTCGAGCTCACCGTCTCCCCCGACGCCGACGGGTGGCGGGTCCCGGCGATGATCGTCCAGCCGCTGGTCGAGAACGCGGTCAAGCACGGGATGCGGACCGGCCCCGTGCCGCTCCGGGTCACCGTCGACGCCCGGGTGGTCGACGACCGGTTGGCGGTGACGGTGACCAACACCGGCCGACTCGAGCCGCTCGGGACCGGCGTCGGCCTCCGGAACCTCCGCGACCGGCTGGTCCACCTCGACGGCGCGACGTTCGCGCTCGACCAGCGGGGCGACCGGGTCGTCGCCGCGCTCGGGGTCGGCCGATGACGCTCCGGGCCGTGATCGTGGACGACGAGCGGCTCGCGCGGTGCGCGCTGGCCCGGCTGCTGGCGGACCACCACCCCGACGTGCAGGTGGTCGCCGAGGCCCACGACGTGGCGTCGGCGGCGGTCGCGATCGACGCGCTCCAGCCGGACGTGGTGTTCCTCGACATCCAGCTCCCCGGCGCCGACGGGTTCGCGCTGTTCGATCGGGTCGAGGTGCTCGGTCGGGTCGTGTTCGTCACCGCGTACGACCAGTTCGCGGTCCGCGCGTTCGACGTGAACGCCCTCGACTACCTGGTGAAGCCGGTGGCGCCGGATCGCCTGGCGACGGCCCTCGACCGGGCCCGTCGGTCGGCGCCGCCCGAGCCCGGGACGGCACCGCTGACCGCCGACGATCTGCTGTGCCTGCCGACCCCGCGCGGGCTCGCGCTGGTCCGGGTCCGCGACCTGACCCACCTGACCGCGGCCGACGACTACGCCGAGGTCCACCGGGCCGGCAAGCCCCCGGTGCTGGCCGCGGTCCCGCTCCGACGGTGGGAGGAGCGCCTGCCGAGCGGGTTCGTGCGGGTCCACCGCGGGGTGATCGTGAACGTCGACCACGTCGACGACGTGGTGCGCACCGGTGACACCTGGGAGGTGCACGTCGGGGGCGCTGTGGTGCCGATGAGCCGCCGATACGCGGCGCGGTTGACCGAAGACCTGGGACGCCGGCTGCGGGCCGGTGGAGCGCGACGCGGATGACGTTCCTGATGTGGTTGCTGGCAGGATGTGGTGGCAGCGCCGAGACCGGAGCGCCGCCACCGTCGGGGGCGACCCCGGTGAAGGTGATGTCGGTGTCGACCGAGGCGAGCCAGCACGACGTGGCGCTGATCGGGACGATCGACGCCGAGGAGTCGGTCGAGATCCGCCCGGAGTCGACCGGCCCGGTCCAGTCGCTCGGGTTCGACCACGGTCAGGCCGTCACCTCCGGCCACGTGCTGGTCCGGCTGCGCGACGCCGAGGCCCGGGCGGCGGTCGACGAGGCCGAGGCGCGGCTCGCCCTCGCGAACGCGCAGCTCGAGCGGACCCAGGCCCTGTTCGACCGCCAGAACGCGAGCGGGTCGGACCTCGACAAGGCCAAGGCGGACCGCGACCTCGCCACCGCCCAGCTCGGGCGCGCGCGGGAGGAGCTCCGCAAGACCGTGGTCAAGGCGCCGTTCGACGGGATCGCCGGGCTCCGGCTGGTCGCGCTCGGCGAGGTGGTCGACCCGTCGCGGGTGGTGACCCGGCTCGAGGCGATCGATCGGGTGGTGGTCGACGTCGAGGTCCCCGAGCGGTGGCTGACCCAGGTCCAGGTCGGCCAGCCCGCGACCGTCGCCGTGGACGCGCTGCCGGGCGAGGTGTTCACCGGCCAGGTGATGTTCGTCGGGCCGCGGGTGTCGGCCGAGACGCGGTCGGCCCCGGTGCGGGTCCAGGTCCCGAACGCCGACCGGCGGCTCCGCCCCGGGATGACCGCCCGGGTGGCGATCGTCGCCGCCGCGATCGCCGACGCGATCCTCGTCCCGAGCCAGGCGGTGGTCACCTCGGCGACCGGCGCCGCGGTGTGGGTGGTCGGCGCGGACGGCAAGGTCAGCCCGCGCCCGATCGAGATCGCCGACCGGAACGCCGAGACGGTCCGGGTCGCGGCCGGGCTCGCCCCGGGCGACCGGGTGGTGACCGAGGGGCTGATCCGGCTCCGGCCCGGGACCGCGGTCCAGGTGGTCGACGCGCCCCCCGAGAC
>JBEBJW010000472.1:0-5885 GCA_040079715.1 Myxococcota bacterium
GCTAGGGTGGGGTGAACATAATTCCGCGGCGGCGGCCTGTCGAGTCACGGATCGCGGTGGGTCCTTCCGTCTCCGCGCATCCGGATGGTGCCGACTACGGGCTCGATCAGCGCGTCGACGTCGCCGTCACTGCGGGTCCGTACGGCCGCGAATCCCATCACCACGGCACCCGGTGAGGCCTCTCGGATCGCTTCGGCCGCGCCGAACAGCTGGGCGCCGGTGGTCACCACGTCGTCCACCAGCAGGATCGGCCGACCGACAACGACCAAGCTCGCCACGCTCAGCGAGCCCCGATGATCGTCGGCGGTGGGCCGCGCGCCCCTGCTCGCCGTCGCAGCCTTCCGGACGGGGGAGCGTCGTTCGAGCAGCCGGATCACCACGTCGCCGAGACCGAGGGCCCGCATCGCTTCGCACAGGCTCATCCCCGGCCACGGGCTGCCCTCGCGATGGAGACTGCTCCGCGGCACCGGCACCAGGGCCGCTCCCTCGAACAGCTCGCGCAGCCGACGCGCGTCGTCCCGCTCCGCGAGCCGCTTCGCGACGAGCCCACACGCGGACTGTGGTGGGTCGCCGACCAGACCGTCGACCTTGATCGCCCTCGCGATGTTTGCAGACAATGGACCTTTGGCCCCTCGCTCCCTCGGTGAATACACCAGCAGCGCGCCGAAGCGCAGCTCAGAACGCAAGATCTGCCGGCGACATCGGAGCCCCGCTCGGCAATGCGTCGTAGAGGTCGTCGGGGTCTTCCAGAACGAGCGCTCCGTAGTCCAACAGGTCGGCTGGCCACGTCAGGTCGGTTCGGTCCACCAGCGACTTCGTGAGGAACAGCGGGCGACCGAGACGGATCGCCTCCCACCCCTGTGAGATGGTGCCGCTTCCGTCGCCTGCCTCGATGATGACGGTCGCGTGCGAGACGAGCGCCATCGTGCGGTTCCGCCGAACGAAGTTCCCTTTGTTGACGGTCGCGCCGGGTCCGAACTCCGAGACCGCCAGGTGGTCGCGGGCGATGCGGTCGAACAGGGCCTGGTGCGACCGCGGGCTGATGGCGTCGAGCGGCGTGGGCATCACGGCGATGGTCGACCCTCCCGCATCGAGCGCGGCTTCGTGCGCTGCGCGGTCGATGCCGAGAGCGAGACCGCTGACCACCGCGACGCCACGCTTCACGAGCAGGCCGGCCAGTCGGCGCGCGCGGGCGAGGCCGTCGCTCGAGGCGTCCCGTGAGCCCACGACCGCTACGCGGACGCGGGTTCGGAGCAGCGTGTCGTCCCCCACCACGTAAAGGAGCGGCGGGGCGTACTTCCGCTCGCGCTCGGTCAGGGGGCCGAGGAGCGTTTCGGTGGGGATCTGCCTCATCGTCTCGGTACTCTAGCGTCTTCGACCGCCGGCCGGGAGCACGGGCAGCGCTACATGGCGTTCGCGACGAACGTCGACGTGCTCCGGGTGGCGCGGCCTGGCTCGCCGGGCGCGTCACCGTGCTACGGTGGCCGGAGGTCCTCGCCCGGACGCCGTTCTCGGTGAACCCTCCCGACGAGGGGCCGGTGACGGAGCTGTCCATGGTGCGCGAGGTGCGCCGATGACCGAGCGCGACACCGCCGAGCGGTTGCTCGACGCGGCCGAGGCCCTGCTCGCGGAGCACGGCCCGGACGGCCTGTCCCTCCGGCAGGTCGCTCGCGAGACCGGGATCACCCCGATGGCGGTGTACCGCCACTACGACGGGCTCGAGGCGCTGCGGGACGCGCTGCGGGATCGCGGGTACGAGCGGTTGATGACCCACTTTCGAGACGTCCTCGCGGAGCCGGACCCGCGCTCCCGGCTCGAGGCGTCCGCCCGCGAGTACGTCCGGTTCGCGACCCGGAACCCCCAGCTGTTCCGCCTCCTGTTCAGCGGGGGGCCGCCCCCGGAGACCGCGGCGAAGTCGGCGGACCGGCGGCGCAACGCGACCTCGTTCCGGTTCATGGTCGACCGGGTCCGCGAGGGGATCGACGCCGGGATCCTCCCGCCCGGGGACCCCGAGGCGCGGGCGATCGACTGGTGGGGGCTGTTTCACGGGCTGGTGGTGCTCCAGCAAGAAGGGAAGTTGAAGCTGGAGCCGGACGCGTTCGACGCCCACATCGACTCCACCTTGGCCTGGCTGCTCCTGTCCCGGTGACGTATACATTGTATACTGAATCGGGAGGAGCTCTTGGTCGCAGTTCTGTCGCTCGCCGTCGGTGCCTACGCGGCGCCCACGATCACCAACGTCGGTTGGGGCTTCACCAACGTCTACGCTGTACAGGGCGATGACGGGGTGATCCTGGTCGACGCCCACAACCCCGGGAACGAGGACCGGATCCTCCGTCGGCTCGAGGCGGCGGGGATCGCGCCCGAGCGCCTGACGCTGCTCGTCGCGACCCACGGCCACCCGGATCACGCCGGCTCGACGGCCGCCCTCGCGGACCGGCTCGGGATCCCGGTCGCCGGCGGCGCCGCCGACCTGCCGTACTTCGCCTCCGGCACGACCGAGCTCCACCCGACCGGCTCCCGGGGGCGGATGATCTCCGCGTTCGTGCGGCGGGCGTTCCCGCCCGTGTCCCTCGACTTGGCGGTGACCGACCGGCTGGACCTCGGACCGTACGGTGTCGCCGGCGAGCTGGTGGTGGTCGGCGGTCACACGCCCGGGTCGCTGATCGTGGACCTGCACGACGGGGACGTGCTCTCCGGCGACCTGATCCGGAGCCACCTCCAGCGGCGGCACGTGCCGACGCTGCACTTCTTCCACGACGATCCGGTGGCGGCGAGCCGGGCGCTCCGGACGGTGGTCGACGGCGGGGCGACGACCCTGTGGCCGAGCCACGGGGGCAGCCTCGCGGCGGCGGACGTGGCGGCGTGGATGACGCGGACGCACCGCGATCCGGCCGCGGTCGACGTGGCGTCCGCGACGACGGTCGCGCCCTGAACGATCAGCGCGGCTTGACGAGCTCGTCGACGATCCACCCGGCGCCCGGATCCTGCGCCAGCACCCACAGCAGGTACCGGATGTCGACGTGGATCGACCGGGTGGTCGCCGGGTCGAACTGCCAATCGGCCGCCATCGACTCGTAGTTCCCGTCGAACACCAGCCCGACGAGTTCGCCGTCGGCGTCGAGGGTCGCGGAGCCCGAGTTGCCGCCGGTCGTGTCCACGTCCGACAGGAAGTTCACCGGCACCCCGTCGAGCGCGGGGTCGAACCACCGCCGGTCCGCGTCGGTCGGGGCGGTGGTCGCGCGCTCGGCCGCGGTCCGGAGCCAGTCCGGCGCCTCGTACTGCGGCGTCCGGTCCTTCGCGACGAGGCCGGACAGCCGGGTCTTCGACGTGGCGACGAGCCCGTCCCGCGGCGCGTACCCGGTGACCCGACCGTACGTCACCCGCAGCGTGTTGTTGGCGTCCGGGTACGCGTCGGTCCCGACCACCTTCCGCACCGCCCCGACGTACACGGGCTCGAGCCGGAGCGCCGCCCCCTGGCGGGTCCGCGACCGCTGGCGGGCCTCGGCGAAGTGGCTCCGCTCGAGCAGCACCGCCAACCGGACCCACGGATCGGTCGACGCCTCGAGCTGGGCCACGGTCTGCCCGAGCAGCGCCCGCCGCGCCTCGGCCTTCGCCAGCGCCGGGTCGGCGAACAGCCGCTCGACCGCCGCATCGACCCCGCCGGCCTCGGCCAGCCACCCGTCGATCGCGGTCACCCGCTGATCCGCCGGCAACGCCGCGTACGCCGCGAGGTTGTCGGCGAACAGCGCCCGGTCGAACGGCATCCACACCGAGCGGTCGAGCTCGTCCCACCCGGCCAGGATCTCGTCCCGGTCGCGGTCCTGCAGGCCCGGCTCGCGATCGGTGTCCGACCGCTTCTGGTGCTCGAGCGCCCACCGGTACGCGGTGTGCGCGGTGTACAGGAGCGACGCGCGGAGCAGCCGCCGGATCGTGACGTCCCGCCGGAACGTCGCCGCCCGCGCCTCGACCAGGCCCCGCAGGTCGCGGATCGCGGTCGTCACCGGCGCCCGGGACGGGTCCGCCGCCGCCCACGCCTCGACCTTCGCCTCGAGCGCGGCCTTGTCGGCGAAGATCTTGGATCCGGCCACGTTGTCCTGGAGCCCGAGGGTGTACTTCCGGTCGTTCGCGACCCCCGCGGCGGTCGACTGGAGCCGGCTCGCCGCCGCCGGATCGGCCATCGCGGTCGCGAGCAGCGACTCGATCCGCGCGTACGACGCGAGCTCGTCGGGGAACGTCACCTCGTGCCGGAACTTCAGGTCCGCCAGCAGCGCGTACCGGTCGGTGTTCCCCGGGTACCCGGCCACCATCACCGGCGCGCCGTCGGCGACGCCCTTCGGGTCGATCGTCAGCCAGTGCGGCGGGTGGTACGGCACGTTGGTCGGCGCCGGGTCCGCCGGCTTGCCGTTCGCCCCCACGTACGCCCGGAGCACGGCGAAGTCCGCGTCGTGGCGGGGCCACTCGAAGTTGTCGAGGTCGCCGCCGAAGTACGACACCTGGGCGCCCGGCACGTCGACCAGCCGCACGTCGCGCAGCTCGAGCCGCTGGATGAGCTGCCAGGTCTGCCCGCCGAACTGCGACACGACCTCGCACGACCGGCTGGCCTGCTTCTCGCACTTCGCCACCAGCTTGCTCGACGCGCGCTCGACCGCCGCGACCCGGTCGGCGTCGGGGATCTTCGCGTCGGTCACGACCTTGTCGATCGTCGGGGTCACGTCGGTGATCGACTCGACGATCCACAGCCGGGCGGCCGGGCCGGCGGGCAGCTCCGCCGCGCGGGACGTCGCCGCGAACCCGACCAGGTACCGGTCGAGCTCGGCGGTCGAGTTGTAGTTCAGGAACCCCTCGGCGCAGTGCGCGTTCGTCAACAGCAGGCCGTCCGGCGACACGAACGACGCCGAGCAGAACCCGAGCCCGACGATCGCGGCGAGCGGCTCCTCCTGCGGGTTCCCGAGCGCGGCGGCCGGGCGGGTGAACCCGGCCTGGTCGAGCTCCTCGGACCGGTCCGCCAGCTGGCTCGGCAACCACATCCCCTCGCCGGCGAACGCCGACCCGACCAGCCACACGACCATCGCCGACCCCCTTCGGCCCGCCGCCTAACCGACCCGGCGGTCGGGTGACGCACGTCGTTCACACCGTGTCCATACCGAATCCATCTCGCGTCCACACGACGTCCACACCCGGGCCCTACGGTGGGACCACGGAGGTAGCGATGGGCATGACGAACGCTTCGACCGACGACGCGCCGCAGGACCACGCGGGTCGCTGGTCCCTGTTCGACCTGATCAGCGGCGGACCGCTGCCGATCGAGGCGACCCACCCGGCGTCGACGCTCCAGATCGGGATCCGGGCCGCGCTCGCGTCGCTCGGGATGGCGGCGCTGTACGGGGCGGCGGTCGGGTGCACCGAGCCGCTCCAGGCCGCGCGGAACGTGGTCGCGCTGCCGGTGGTGGTCGCGCTGGCGGTGGCGTGCGCGCTGCCGCTCGGGATGCTGGTCTGGAAGGTCGTGGGGGAGGGGACCCGCGCGCTCGACCTGTGGATGAGCGTGATCACCGGCGTGTTCACCGCGACGCTGCTGCTCGGGGCGTCGGCGCCGCTGCTGGCGCTGTACTACCTGACGACCGACTTCGTCGGGGCGCCGCTCGAGGTGGCGCTGCGCCGCGCGAGCGCCCGGGCTCGGGCGGCGTTCCCCGACCCACCGGCCGAGCGCGCCGCAGCCTGACGAGCGCCCCGCCCGGCGCGATACGCTGGGCACAGGGGGGCTCATCCGACTGATCCACGGCACGGTCGACCTCGACCGCGCGCGGGTCACGCGCGAGGGTGTCGCCGTGCCGCTCACCACCCGCGAGGTCGAGCTCCTGCGGTACCTGGCGGCGAACCCGTCG
>JBEBJW010000473.1:0-5883 GCA_040079715.1 Myxococcota bacterium
GGCGACCCGCCCCCCGACCGGCTCCCGGTGGACCACCGCGCCGAGGATCACGGTGAACACCGCCTCGAGGTTCGACAGGAGCGCAGCGGTGGTCCCGTGGGTCCGGGCGAGCCCCGCGCTCAGCGCGACCGGCGCCACGAACGCGCCGCACAGCCCGATCGCCACGATCCGACCCGCCCACGCGACCCCGAGCCGGACCTCGCCCGACCGCCCGCGGGGCACGAGCGCGACCGACGCCGCCCCGAGGTACAGCAGCGCCGCGGTCGCGGCCGGATCGACGCCCCGCGACCACCACTGGATCAGCGGGGTGGTCGCGCCGAACGCCACCGCCGCCGCCACCGCGAGCGCCACCCCGCGCCGGATCGGCGTCATGGAGCGACCCACCCCGTCACCCCGCATCGACCCTCCGCGTCGGAACCATCACCGGGTGCAGGATCACCCGGCCGACGAGCTGTTGCACCTGCCGGTCGAGCGCGTCCGGGACGATGGGCGGGCCGTCGAGGGCCGCCGACAGCAGCTCGACCACCCCGCCCGAGACGAACCGGACCGCGACGTCGCGCGGCAGCCCGCCGAGGTCCCGGTCCGCCAGCTCCTCGCCGACCAGCGTGGCCACCACCTGGCGGAACCGCCGCTCGACGACCCGCCCGCTGTGCTTGCCGACCAGGGCCCGGAACAGCGGCCGGTGCTCGATCGCGTGCGCAATCAGCGGGGCCACGAACCGCAGCGCCGGCTCGGGCCCGGGGGTCCCCGCGGCGCGCAGGTGGGCCAGGAGGTGGTCGAACCCGCTGGTCAGCAGCTCCTCCTTGTCGCCGAAGTGCGCGTAGAACGTGGACCGGCCGACGTTCGCCGCGTCGCACACGTCCTTGACCGAGATCTGGTCCCAGCCGCGGTCGAGGATCAGCGCCACCAGCGCGTCCCGAAGGGTCTGGCGGGTCCGCGCGACCCGGCGATCCACCCGCGCCGGTTCCATGCCGTTCCTGGACACCCGGCCGCGACTGTCCCGAACGGAGCAGGCGGCGGGCGGGTGTCGATGGTCGCCGCAGGCCCCGGGCGTTCGAATGTCGAACACGGTGTTCGATAACGAGCACATCGTTCGGAGGACAGACCCGATGCACCCGATCCAGCGCTGGTACCCGTACGTGATCGCCGCGGTGGTCACGATCGCCGCCCTCGCCGCCCTCGCACACCTGACCGGCGCGATCGTCGCCGCCCACGGCGGTTGAGGTGGCCGCCCCCCTCGTGTCGCTCCGGCAGGTCGACAAGGTGTTCCACACCCCGGCCGGCGCGTTCCCGGCCCTCCGCGGGGTCGCGCTCGAGCTGCCCGCCGGCGAGCTCGTCGCGGTGGTCGGGCGCTCCGGCTCCGGCAAGACCACGCTGGTCCAGCTGATCGCCGGGCTCGACCGACCGTCGGCCGGCGAGGTGTGGGTCGACGGGACCCGGGTCGACGCGCTGAGCGAGCGCGCCCTCGCCCGATGGCGCGGCCGCCGGGTCGGCGTGGTGTTCCAGTTCTTCCAGCTCCTGCCCACGTTGACCGCGCTCGAGAACGTGTGCCTGCCGATGGACCTGTGCGGGACGCTCGCCGGCGCGGCCGCCCGGGCCCGCGGGCTCGCGCTGCTCGACGCGGTCGGGATCGCCGACCACGCCCACAAGCTGCCGTCCGGCCTGAGCGGCGGGCAGCAGCAGCGGGCGGCGATCGCGCGGGCGTTGGCGAACGATCCGGCACTGGTCCTCGCCGACGAGCCGACCGGCAACCTCGACTCCGAGACCGCGGATGTCGTGCTCGGCCTGCTCGCCGGCCTGGTCCGTGACGGCAAGACCGTGCTGTACGTGACCCACGAGCCGCCCCGGGACACGGTCGATCGGGTGGTGACCCTCAGCGACGGCCGGATCGTCGACGTCGCGGTCCGGTCGACCCCCGCTCGATCGGCGCTGGCCGAGGTGGCCGGTGGCTGAGCCGCGGTGGACGCGGCTGATCCGGGACGTCGCCGCCGAGCGCGGCCGGTTCGGCGGGATGGTCGCGGCGATCGCGGTCAGCCTGGCGGCGGTCGGCACGGTGCTCGGCGCGTACGCGATCCTCACCCGGGAGATGGCCCGGAACTACCTCGCGACGAGCCCGGCCGACGCGACGATCGAGCTCGGGGTTCGGGTCGACGACGCGGTCCTCGCCTCGGTCCGCGCGACGCCGGGGGTCGACGTGGCCGAGGCCGGCGGGGTGATCCGGGCCCGGTTCGCCGACGGGGACCGGTGGCGGCCGATCCTGCTGTTCGTGGTCGACGATCCCGAGCACCAGCAGCTCGCGACCCAGCGGACCGTCGCGGGGGCGCGGGCCGAAGGCGCGCTCGCGGTCGAGCGGACCGCCGCGTCCCTGTTCGGGCTCGCCGTCGGAGCGCCGCTCCGGCTGCGGCTCGCCGACGGGTCCACCGCGACGATCCCGATCGGGGCGATCGTCCACGACCCTGGCCTCGCGCCGGCCTGGCAGGAGCGGACCGCGTACGGGTTCCTGTCGCGCGCCACGCTGTCCGCGGCGATCGGGCGGGATCTGCCGTCGACCGATCTGCGGGTCCGGTTCACCGATCGGGCCGACACCGCGGACGTCGACGCCGCCGCCCGGGCGCTCGCCGGGCGCCTCGTCGACGACGGGGTGCCGGTCCACCAGATCCGGGTGCCGCCGTTCGAGCGCCACCCGCACCAGCGCCAGATGACGACGCTCGTCGGGCTGCTGCTGGTGTTCGCCGCGCTGTCGCTGGTGCTGAGCGCGATCGTGGTCGCGACGTCCCTCGCGGCCCTGCTGGCGCGGCAGGTCCGCGAGATCGGCGTGTTGAAGACGATCGGGGGCACGACGGGGCAGATCGCGGCGACCTACGCGGTCCTCGTCGGCGGGCTCGGGGTCGCGGCGGTCGGGATCGCGGTCCCGCTCGGGGCGGTGGGGGCCGCGGGCCTGTCGCGGGTCGTGGCCGCGATGTTGAACTTCGAGCTCGCCCGCGGGTGGCCGCCCGGGTGGGTGTACGCGGTCCAGCTCATGGCCGGGATCGCGGTCCCGCTGGCCCTCGCGTCGATCCCGATCGCCCGGGCGGCGCGGATCACGGTCCGCGAGGCGCTCGACCAGCACGGCGTCGCGCCCCGGACCCTCGGTCCGGCGTTCGCGCGGTGGCCCCGGGCGGTGCGGGCGGTGATCCGGCGCCCCGGGCGGCTCGCGTCGACCCTCGGGCTGCTCGGCGCGGCCGGAGCGATGTTCGTCACGGCGCAGAGCGTGTCCGACAGTTGGACCGCGAACCTGGCGAAGATCGCGGCGACCCGGTTCGACGACGTCGAGGTCCGGTTCGCGGCCCCGGTGGCGGACGCGGCGGTCCGGGCGATCACCGCGGAGACGGGCGTGTCGCGGGTCGAGGGGTGGTCGTACGATCCCGCCGCGTTCACCGACGGCCGGTCGGTCGAGATCGCGCGAACCTGGCCGGATCGCGGCCACGGGAGCCTCGCCCGGATCGCGCTCCCGCCGGACACCGCGCTGGTGCGGTTCCCGCTCACGGCCGGGCGGTGGCTGGTCCCCGGCGACACCGACGCCGCGGTGATCAACCAGGGCGCGCTGGCGCAGCGACCCGGGCTCGCGGTCGGTGACCCGATCGGGCTGTCGATCGAGGGCGTGGTCCACCGGTACACGATCGTCGGGGTGGTCGAGGAGATCGGCTCCCCCGGCGCGGTGTACGTCGCCCGCGGGCCGACCGACCCGGTCACCGCCGTCCGGATCGCCGCCCGCGACCCGGCCGCGGTCGAGCGGGCGATCGACGCCGGGTTCGACGGGGCGCCGGTCGACGCGGTGATCCCGCGGGCCGAGCTCGAGCAGGCGGTCGGCGGGCACGTCGAGATCCTGATCCGGGCGTTGACCGCGATGGCCTTGGTGATGGCGACGGTCGGCGGGCTCGGGCTCGCGTCGACCACCGCGATCGCCGTGGTCGAGCGGACCCGCGAGATCGGCGTGTGGAAGACCCTCGGCGCCACCCCCGCGCGGATCACCGGTGGGATCTTGGCTGAGTCCGCGGCGACCGGGGTCGCCAGCGCCGCGATCGCGTTCGCCGGGTCGGTCCCCCTCACCTTCGCGATCGACGCGGTGGTCGGCCGGATCGGGTTCCTGGCGCCGCTGCCGTTCGCGTGGTCGTGGACGGCCGCCGCGGCGTGGGTCGGGCTCGTCGCGGCGCTGTCGGTGGTCGCGACCGTGGCCCCTGCGACCCGGGCGGGCGCGATGACCGTGCGCGAGGCGCTCGCGACGCCGTGAAGACCGGGCTAGAGCGTGCCGGCGCGGGTGCTCCCCGCCCGGGGGACGCTTGATCCACAACGACGTGCTGCGGCGGCTGCGCTACGCCCTCGACCTCGACGACGCCCAGGCGATCCGCCTGTTCGCGCTGTCGGGGGTCGAGCTCGACCCGACGCGGTTGGCCGCGATCCTCGCCCGCGAGGGCGCCGACGGGTTCGAGTCGTGCACCGACCGCGAGCTCGGCGGGTTCCTCGACGGGCTGGTGCTCGACCGACGCGGCCCCCGCGATCCGTCGGCGCCGGCCCCCCGCCCGACCGCGCTCGACAACAACCAGATCCTGAAGAAGCTCAGGATCGCGTTGAAGCTCGAGGAGCGCGACATGATCGCGATCCTGAACCGGGGCGGGATGAGCGTGACCCCGTCCGAGCTCGGCGCCCTGTTCCGCAACCCCGGCCACAAGCACTACCGGGCGTGCGGCGATCAGCTCCTGCGCAAGTTCCTCGACGGCCTGACCCACCGCCTGCGGCCGGACGCCGAGGCGACCGCCCGCGGGGACGGCGACGGAGCGTGACCGGCGGGGACGACGTCGAGAATGACGGCCGGTGACCGGAGGGAACGCCCGGCCGCGGCTCGGGTGTCGGATCCGTCGGAGGCGCGATGGGGCGAGGCGAACCCGAACCGGTGTCGCTCGGCGGTCCGCTCGGCGGCACGGCCGGGCAGGAGCTGGACCTCGATCTGGTGCGGCGGCGGATCCGGGTCGGCGACCGCCGGGTCGGGCTGACCGAGCTGGAGGCGCGGCTGCTGGGGTACCTCGCCGCCCGCCCGAACGTCGACGTGGCGCGGGCGGAGCTGCTGGCCGAGGTCTGGGGGTACGCGCCCACCTCGACCACCCGGGCGGTCGACTTCGTCGTCCGCCGGCTGCGGGCGAAGCTCGGCGACGACGGGCCGGTCGCGCTGCTCACCGCCCACGGCGTCGGGTACCGGCTGATCGTGGCCGGGCGTCGGTCCGAGATCCGGCTGCCGACCGGGGTGATCGACGCGGCCGGGCGGCGGTTCGTCCCGGACGTGGGCGAGCCGGTGCCCCTCGGCGGGGACGAGCTCGCGGTCCTCCTCCGCCTGCTGGGCGTCGGCTGAGCGCTACCGCGTCGACGATTGGATCGACGGCGCCTCGATCGACACCGACGCGATCAGCGAGCCCACCCCGTCGAGCGGCACCACCAGCGTCGACCGCCGCCAGACCTGGATCAACACCGTGGTCCCGCCCGGATCGATCTCGGCGAACATCGACGGGTCGAGCGTCGCGTGGCCGGTGTCGGCGAACGTGCACCACGCGTGCGCGTCGGTGCTGGACTGGGTCACCTTCACGTCGATCGCCGCCCCGGGCAGCGGATCGTCCCACCCGAGCTCCACCCCGACCGCCGGATCCACCGCGATCTCGGCCCCGGGGCTCGCGAGGACGAACGCCGGCGGGAACACGAACGTCCCGAGCCACGGCTGGTCGCTTCCCCAGATCCCGCCGTCGAACAGGTACTCGGCACCGGGGACGAACCCGTCGACGGTGAACGCGTCGAGCACGTTGCCGTAGTCGTGCGGGTAGAACGCCCACGCCGACGGCTCGGTGGTCGGCCCGAGCG
>JBEBJW010000474.1:0-5881 GCA_040079715.1 Myxococcota bacterium
GGGCTGCGCGGCGCCGCCGCCGCCGCCGGGTTGTGGATCACCCCGTGGACGGACGGCGCGCCGGACCCGAGCCGGGCCCAGCGGGTCGCGTACGTCGGCCCGGACGCCCACGCCGAGCGGTGGCTGCCCGGCGGGTGGTTCGCCGGCGTCGACGGGTGGCTCCGGTACCAGTGGTTCACCCCGCTCGCGGGCAGCACCCTGACGGTCGACGACGGCCCGTGGGTCCGCGCGGACGCGGTCGCCGGCGGCTGGTGGGGCGACGGGCGGCGGGTGGTGCGGATCACCGGCGGGATCGACGCCACCGACCGGGTGACGCCGCACGTCACCGGCGAGGGATGGATCCGCCCCGGAGGCCTGGTCGCACCGTTCGGCGAGCTCCGGGTCGGGTGGGCGGACGACCAGGACGACGTCGTCGCGACGCGGCTCGGCGGCCTGACGCCGTACCACGTGCCGCTGGCGGGCGCGGCGTGGGCCGAGTTCTGGGTCGAGGACTACGCGGCGGTCCGCGCGGGGCTCGGGGTGCACCCGGGGATCCTGTCGGTCGCGGCGTTCGCCGACCTCGCGGTGTGGACGGCGCCGACCCGGACCACCGGCCCGACCGACGACGGCGAAGGCGCGCTGGGGCTCGGAATGTCGGCCCGCGTCGCGTCGAACGGGTGGTTCGTGGATCTCGCGGGCGGGCTCGCCCCGGGCCTCGAGCGCCAGCCCGGGGTCGGGTCCGGCTCGGTGTACCTGTTGGCAGGGAGCGACTGGCGTCCAGTCCGCAGGGTACACTGACGGGTGGAGGTGGCCGTGGTGTGGTCGATCCTGTTCGCGTGCGGCGCCGAGCCCACCCCCGCGCCGACCGACGCTGACACCGACACCGACACCGACACCGACGCCGACGCGGACAGCGACGCGGACACCGATCCGCCGACCCTCGATCACCGGCCGGAGGCCCCGGTGTGCGGCGAGCGCCCGCTCCCGGCCGAGCCGACCTGCCCGGCGGGAGACACCGGCTCGTCGTGCGCGGTCCACGCCGACTGCACGGCTGGGCCATCGGGGACCTGCATACTCGGCGGCCCGGACTACAACCCGACGTGTTTCTGCACCTACGACACCTGCTACAGCGACGCCGATTGCGGCGGCGGCGCGGTGTGCGCCTGCGCCGACGACCCGCGGTTCGACCAGCCGACCAACACGTGCCTGGCGTCCAGCGGGTGTCGGGTCGATGCCGACTGCGCCTCCGGGCTGTGCCAGGCGAACCACGGGTTCAACTGCGGCACGGCCGGGCCGGGGATCGTGGTGCCGATCAGCGACTGGCAGTGCGCGACCGCCGACGACACCTGCAACGGCGACGAGGACTGCGACCCCACGTTCGGGGACCGCTGCATCTTCGACGACGGCCGGTTCCAGTGCTCGAGCGACTACGTCGCCGCCTGCGAATGACCGCGGGCGACCCGGGTCGACTGCGCCAGGGGGACTGCAGGGCGCGAGCCTGCGAGCGGTCCGAGCCCGGCGAGGACGGAGCGCGGAGCGCGACCCCGGAAGGAGCCCGACGGCGCGCAGCGCCGGGGCGCCCAGCCGGATCCCCGGCCGATCAGAACTGGAAGTACACGAACGGGGTGTCGCCGAACGACCCGAACACGACGATCCCCATCAGCAGCGCCCAGTCGAGCGACCACCGCGGCAGGGCCGGCCACCGACCGAGCGCTTCGCGGATCCGGGGCGAGCGGAACCCGTAGTCGATCACCTCGGTCAGCGGACACAACAGCAGGCAGTACAGGAACAACGCGCCGTCGAGGTGGAGCCGGACGAGGAACACCGCCAGCGCCCCGACGTCGACGAGCGGCGCCCACCCGGTGCCGAGGTGGGTCAGGATGTACACGGTGTCGGTGAACGTGTCTGCCCGGAAGAACACGAGGGTGAACTGCCAGCACAGCGTCATGCAGCCCCACTGGACGATCGCCTGGAGCCACGGGATCCGCGACAACCCGGTCACGTCCTGGAGGAACCGCCGGGGACGCGCGGTGCCGCGCTCGGCGATCAGCAGCACCGCGTGCACGAACCCCCACAGCACGAAGTGCCACTCGGCGCCGTGCCACAGGCCGCTGCCGACGAACACCACCATCACGTTCAGCGCCCACCGCCAGAACGGCACCCGGCTGCCCCCGAGCGGCAGGTACACGTAGTCGCGGAACCAGGTGGTCATCGACAGGTGCCACCGACCCCACAGGTCGGCCATCGACCGCGCGAGGTACGGCTGGTCGAAGTTCCGCATCATGTCGACGCCGAGGATCCGCGCGATCCCGAT
This sequence comes from Myxococcota bacterium, assembly GCA_040079715.1. Lineage (GTDB taxonomy): Bacteria > Myxococcota_A > UBA796 > UBA796 > JACKER01. Next base: position 2,294 of record JBEBJW010000474.1, read on the forward strand.
CGCGATGTCCGAGTACCCGGAGAAGTCGCAGTACACCTGGTACCCGAACAGGAACGTCGCCACGACGTGGCCGAACGCCCCGAACGACGTGGGGTCGCCGTACACCGTGTTCACCACCTCGGCGAGCCGATCGGCGATCACGACCTTCTTGAACATCCCCCACGCGGCGAGCCGCAGCCCGGACACCGTGCGGTCCCAGTCGAACGTGACCGGCCGGTGGAGCTGGGGCAGCAGGCGATCCCCGCGCTCGATCGGACCGGCGACGAGCTGGGGGAAGTACGCGACGAACAGCAGGAACATCCCCGGGTGCCGTTCGGCCTTGTACCGGCCCCGGTAGATGTCGATCGTGTACGACATCGACTGGAACGTGTGGAAGCTGATCCCGATCGGCAGCACCAGGCCCGAGTGCGGCACCGGCCACGGGTACCCGGTCGCCCACAGGAACCCGGCGCCGAACGTGTCGTTCACCAGGTTGTAGTACTTGAACGTGAACAGGATCCCGAGGTTGCCGAGCAGGCTCAGGCCGAGCCACAGCCGCCGGCCCGGGGCCGTCGTCGCGTCCTGGACCTTGACCGCGACCCACCAGTCGAGCGCCGACACGCACAGCAGCAGCAGCCCGTACGGCAGGCTCCACCAGCAGTAGAACACGTACGACGCGACCAGCAGCATCCACCAGCGGTGGCGGTGCGGCAGCGCGTAGAACAGCCCCGTGACCACGGGGAAGAACACCAGGAACTCGAGGCTGTTGAACAACATCTGAGGGCGCCGACTAACCGCGTTCCACGGTTCGCGACACCAGCCCGCGGCCGGACCACCGATGACGGAGCACCGTCCGTGCGATACTTGCGCCCGTCCTCGGCCGACCGGTCGGGCGGCGCGACCGATCAGAACGCGAACAGAACCCGATCAGACCCCCATCAGAACCCCGCGGACGGTGGACCCCCGATGGCTCAGGCGGCGACAGGAAAGATCTCCCCGCGCGCGCTCGCCGGTTGGTTGTTCCTCGGCGCGTTCACGCTGCTGCTGCTGTTCGTGGCGGCGGTGGTGCTGCTGGTGGGGCTGCCGTACTACTTCACCCCGATCCACGCCCGGCCGGACCACGCGTTGTACGACTGGTACGCGTCGAACCGCGTGGTGGGGCTGCTGCTCGGGATGGTCGGCACCGGCCTGATGACGATCATGCTGCTGTACAGCGTCCGGAAGTGGATCCCGATGCTGACGTTCATGGGGTCGACCCAGTTCTGGATGCGGTTCCACATGGTGTGCGGGCTGCTGGGCCCGATGTTCATCCTGCTCCACGCCGAGCTGAAGCTGCCGTCCGGCTACATCGGCGTCGGGTTCTGGTGCATGGTGCTGGTCGCGATCTCCGGGTTCTTCGGCCGGTACCTGTTCGGGTACTTCCCGGCGACCGCGGCGGACCTGAAGGTCGACCTGCAGCAAGCTCAGAAGCGCCTGACCGAGCTGCGCGCCCAGCTCGTGGCGGACACCCGCGACGCGAACGCGCTCCAGGTGGCCGGCGCGGTCAAGCTCGCCCGCGACCTGAAGTTCGAGCCGCGGACGCTCGGCGAGCTGATCATCCTCGACGCCGACGTTCGACGCCGGGTGAACCTGATCAAGATCCTGCTGTACCGGGCGGGCCTGCCGCCGGCGGCGCGGAAGCGGGCCGAGAAGACGCTGATCCAGCAGCTCGAGCTCCGCCGGAGCATGGCGGGGTTCGACGTGGCGCGGCGCCTGCTGCGATACTGGAGCTTGCTCCACCAGCCGCTGGCGGTCGCGATGTACCTGATCATGTTCGTCCACATCGTCAACGCGATCATCTTCGCCGGCTCGATTCAGGTCCTGCTCGGAGGGTTGTGATGGAGAGCCTGCCCGCCCTCCTGTGTGTAGCGTTCATCGCGATCGTGTTCGTGATCCCGATGTGGGCCTACATCAACCTGACCGAGCGCCGGGCTCGGATCGAGCGTGACAAGGCGGTCGAGTCCGGCCGCCACGAGCCGGTGACGATCCAGCCGTACGTCGACCTGTCGGTGTGCATGGGCTCGGGGGCGTGCGTCCCGGCGTGCCCGGAGGACGTGCTGAAGGTGATCGACGGCCAGGCGGTCGCGGTCAGCATGTCGGCCTGCATCGGCCACGGCGCGTGCGTGACCGCCTGCCCGGTCGGCGCGATCGAGCTCGTGTTCGGCTCGGAGAAGCGCGGGATCGACATCCCCCGCGTCGGACCGGACTTCCAGAGCAACGTGCCCGGGATCTACATCGCCGGCGAGCTCGGGGGGATGGGGCTGATCGCGAACGCGATCGAGCAGGGCGTCCGCACGATGACCAACCTCGCCAAGACGCTGTCGAAGCGGGGCGATCAGATCGACGTGGCGATCATCGGCGCCGGTCCGGCCGGCCTCGCCGCCGCCGCCACCGCGAAGACCCTCGGGGTGAACTACCTGCTGCTCGACCAGGACGCGCTCGGGGGGGCCGTCCGGCACTATCCGCGCAAGAAGCTCGTGTTCACCCGGAACATCGAGGTCCCCGGCTACGGCAAGGTCGCGCTGAAGACCCTGCTCAAGGAGGAGCTGGTCGGCCTGTTCGAGGACATCGTGGCGAAGGTCGGGCTCGAGGTCTCGACCTCCGAGCGGGTCGACAAGATCCAGTCCGCCCAGGGCGGGTTCACGATCACCACGTCCAAGCGGCAGATCAGCGCGCAGAAGGTCGTGCTGTCCCTCGGTCGGCGCGGCACCCCACGGAAGCTCGACGCCCCGGGCGAAGACCAGGAGAAGGTCGCGTACTCGCTGCTCGAGCCCGAGCAGTACGAGTACGACCACCTGATGATCGTCGGCGGCGGCGACTCGGCGGTCGAGGCGGCGATCCAGCTCGCGGAGCAGCCCGGCAACAAGGTGTACCTGTCGTACCGCGGCGACAAGATCAACCGTCCGAAGGAGAAGAACATCCACCGCCTGCGCGACGCGGTGAAGGCGAAGCAGGTCGAGCTCCTGCTCGAGTCCCAGATCAAGGACATCGGACCGGACCGGATCGTGCTCGAGCAGCGCGGCGAACAGATCGTCCTCCCGAACGACTACGTGTTCGTGATGGTCGGCGGCGTGCTGCCCACGAAGTTCCTCCAGGACGCCGGGATCAAGATCCAGAAGCACTTCGGGAAGCGGATCGAGTCGGGCGAGGATGCCCCGAAGAAGGACCGCGCCAAGGACGGAGACAAGCCCGATCGCGCCGACGGAGACCGGGCCGGCAAGGGCGACCGCGCGAAGGACGCCGGCGGGGCCCCCGCGCGCGACACCTCCCAGCCGCACAAGGTCCCGTCCGCCCCTATCGAGTTCATCCAGCCGGCCGCCCCGCCCCGGGCGCGCGGCAACGAAGACCTCACGGTGGGGCTCAAGGTCCCGCGCGGGGGGAGCGAGGAGCCGACGCTCGCGATCGACCTGTCGTCGCTCGGGTCGGACGTCGCGGCGATGGCGGACGCGATGGCGGACGCCCTGGCCACGTCGTCGGGGGGCCCCACTGTGACCACGTCGTCGGGGGCCATGTCGTCGGGGGCCACGTCGTCGGGGGGCCCCACCGTGGCCATGTCGGCGGGGGCCATGT
>JBEBJW010000475.1:0-5878 GCA_040079715.1 Myxococcota bacterium
CGCGGGCGGGCGCCGCGCTCTCGGCCTGGCCGCCAGCGGCCTCGGCCCGGACTTCGGGCGAGGACGCCGGCTCGCGGGACGGCTCGGCCGGGTGCTCGTCGCGCGACGCGGACGGCGCCGCCTCGACCTGGGCCGACTCGGGCCCGCGATCGTCCGCCGAATCGGCGTACACCTCGGGCTCGGACTCGGGGGCGCGCGCGGCGGAGTCGTCGTCGACGACCACGGCGGTCCGGCGGCGGACCACGGCGGGGGCCACGGGCGCGGTCTCCTCCGGAGAGTCGACGCGGCGGCGGCGGACGACGCGGGTCCCCACGCGGGTCTGCACCGCGGCGTCCGAGGGGCGCCCGGCCACGACCTCATCTTCCCGGCGCGTACGCATCGGGTCGGTGGGGGCGCGGGTCAGGCGTTCGAGCAGGTCCTTCTTCGACATGTAGCCCTTTGTTCTCGCCGCCGGAATCCGACAGCACGCATCTCTGTCACGGGAACGTCACTCGATCCTCGGTCCACAACCGCAGCGCCGCCATCCGGCCGCACCGGGTTGCCGGAGCTCGCGATCGCGGGGAGACCCCGATGTCGCCACGTCCCGCCGGGAAGGATGCCTAACCCATGCTCCGCAGCCGGCGCAACTGGTCCCGCAAGTGGCGGAACGCCGGAGCGGGGACCAGGCCCAGCGCTGCCCGAGGAGCCTGGCCCACCTTCGCCCCCAACGTGTTCTTGTCGAGCGGCAGGCGGGTGACCGGCCGATCCCCCGACGCCCGCAGCAGATCGCCCACCGTCCGCTCGGCCGCGTCCGACGCGAAGATCAACTCCACCACCCGCCCGTCGCGGAGCCCCATCTCGAGCACGTCGTGCCCGCCGATCACCGCCCCGGCGGCGGCCGCGAGCGACAGCCCGTCGATCACGACCCGGAGGAGCGCGTCCTCGAGCTGCTGCACCAGGCCGGCGGCGTCCACCGGCTGCTTGAGCACCCGCGACGCCTTGCGCGGCTCCCGCTCGGCCGTGGTCACGCACGCGCGGGTCGGGTGGACCCACGCGCCGCGACCCGGCAACTTGCCGCGGAGGTCGACGATCAACCGCGCGGGTCGATCGTCCTCCGGCGGCGCGGCGACCAACCGGACGAGATCGTCCCGTCCGTCGTGCTCGCCGCACGCGATGCAGGTTCGCTCGGGGGTTCGTTCCGTCACTCGGCCTCTGACTCCCGGGCCTCGGGCTCGTCGGACCCACCGCGCCGCTCGGCCTCCTCCATGATCAGCTGCCCGACCACGTCGTCCGCGCCCTTCACGATGTCGACCGCGATCTGCGGCTCGATCGCCAGGATCGCCGCGATCTCTTCGGCGTCGGCGTCGGCGACCTCCTGCGCGGTCTGGAACCCGCTGCGGACCAGCGTGTCGACCATCTCGGGCTCGAGGTGCTGGATCCGCGCGAGCTCGTGCCGCGACGAGTCGAGCATCTCGCCGTGCTTGCTCTCGCTGTAGATGTCGATCCGCCAGCCGGTGAGCTGGGCGGCGAGCCGGACGTTCTGGCCACGGCGGCCGATCGCCTTCGCGAGCTGATCGTCCGGGACGACGAGCTCCATCGTGTGGTTGGCCTCGTCGATGTACACCCGCGCGACGTGCGCCGGCGCGATCGCGTACACGATGAACCGGGCCGGATCCGGGTGCCACGGGATGATGTCGATCGCTTCCCCGCGGAGCTCGCCGACCACCGCCTGAACGCGGGAGCCCTTCAACCCGACGCACGCGCCGACCGGATCGACGTCCGGATCGGTCGACGACACCGCGATCTTCGCCCGGTGGCCCGGCTCGCGGGCGCAGGCCTCGATCCGGACGATCCCCTCGTAGATCTCGGGGACCTCCATCTCGAACAGCTTCATCAGCAGGCCCGGGTGGGTCCGCGACAGCACGACCTGCGGCTGGCGGGTGGCCCGGGTGATGTCCAGCACGTACGCCTGGATCCGGTCGCTCGGGCGGTACGTCTCGGTCGGCACCGTCTCGCGCCGGGGCAGGATCGCCTCGGCCCGGTTCAGGTCGACGATGATGTTCCCCTTCTCGAACCGCCGGACGATCCCCGTGATCAGCTCGCCCTTGCGATCCTTGAACTCGTTGAACGTCAGCTCGCGCTCGGCGTCCCGGATCTTCTGGATGATGACCTGCTTCGCGGTCTGGGCAGCGATCCGCCCGAGCTCCTCGGCCTTGACGACCTGGCCGAACGAGTCCCCCACCTGCCAGTCTTCACCCTCGCGGCAGGCTTCTTCGAGCGTGATCTCGATGTCGATGTCCTCGACCTCCTCGACCACCGTCCGCCACTCGATCAGCTCGACCTCACCGAGGTCCGCGTTGTACTGCGCCTCGATGTCCTTGGTCATGCCGTACTTCTTGCGGGCCGCCGCCTCCATCGCGCTCTGGAGGATCTCGATCACCACGTCGCGCGGGATGTTCTTTTCCTTCTGGATCGAATCGATCAGGCGCTCGAGATCGCTCAGCATGACGAAGCTCCCCGTGGCTCCGGGCGCAGGCCCGACGGTTCAAGAGGGTGTTCGGACCGGGCCGCGCTCACGGCCCCTGTCCGGAGGCGGCGCCGAGCCGCTGGTACTCGTCGAGGTCGAGCACGAGGTGGGCGCGTTCGATCTGGTCGAGCGGGATCCGGTGCTCGGCGCCGTCGACCGACACGAGCAGCTCCTCGCCTTCGATCGGACCGATCACGCCGACGTACCGTCGACGGGGCGGGCCCTCGAACAGCCGGAGCCGCACGCGGTACCCGACGAACCGCTCGAAGTCCGCCCGACGCTGGACTGGACGATCGATGCCCGGGCTCGACACCTCGAGGGTGTACGCAGACGGGACCGGGTCCGACGCGTCGAGCAACGGAGAGACCTGCTCGGACACGGTGGCGCAGTCTTCCGCGCTCACCCCGCCCGGCGCGTCGATCGACAGCCGCAGCAGCGGGCCTGTCCGACCGCCGGACCATTCGACGGCCACCAGATCGAACCCGAGCCGGGCCACGGTGGGCTCGACGAGCGTTCGGATCTGGAGTTGGAGCGCGTTCGGATCCACTCGGCACGCCAAAAACAAAAAAGGGGACCGGTCTCGCCGACCGCTCCCCCGGAATCGGGTTCGCTGTTGTTGGGTCCTGGGTAACGCTGCGGTGGCCCGCGTGCCACCCGCGCGCCACCCGCGGCGCCGTCAGAGCTTCTTCTTCGCTTCCTTCGCGGCGTCGGAGCTCTTGCAGGTCCCTTCGGTCGCGCCCTTGTAGAACGCCTTCGCGCCCTCGATCTGGCCCATCTTCTCGAACGCTTCGCCCTGCCGGTAGAACGACCAGCACTTCCAGGTCGAGTTCGGGTGGTTGTTGATCACCTTGTTGAACTCGCTGATCGCGCCGCGCCAATCGCCTTCGTTGAAGAAGGTCTCGGCGTACCGGTACCGGATCTCGTCCATCTCGGGTGCGCCGACGTTCTGCTCGATCGCGGCCTTCAAGATCGCGCGGGCGACCGTCTGGCGCCCGGCGGCCATGTGCTGCGCCGCCTGCTCGAGCTTCCCGGCCGCGGTGTCCGGCATCGCGGTGGGGACGGCGGTCGGATCGGTCGGCACGCCCGGAGCGGTGGTGCCCGGCGCGCCCGGCATCCCCGGCGCAGGCGGCGTCCCAGGCGCCGGCGGCTGCGTGACCAGCCCGAGGTCCTTGTCGGACGGGGGCGGCGGCGGCTTGAGCGTCAGGAACTTCTCGATCTGGGCGAGGCGCATCTCGGCGTGGAGCTGCCGGCGCTCCTGCGAGATCTGCTGCTCGGACACGGCGCGCTTCAGCTCCGCCACCTCGAACTGGAGCACCTCGATCGCCCCGCGGAGCCGGACGACCTCGGCGTTCACCTGGTCGAGGTTCTCGAGCCGATCCGCCTGGGACTTGCCCTGCTGGCGGATCACCTCTTCGAGCTGCTCGATCCGGAGCTCGGACTCCACCAGCAACGCCTCGAGCTGTGCCAGCCGCACCTGGGCGGTCGACACCTGTCGGGCGTACTCGGCGGTGGCCGCCGATCCGGCCCACGCGGGCGTGGCGAACGCGAGCAGGCCCGCGATCACCACCCCGGCGAGGTCACTCGGTCGCAATGAGCTCGGCACGCCGGTTCTTGCCCCAGGCGGCCTCGCTGTGGCCGCGGTCGATCGGGCGCTCTTCGCCGTAGGTGGTGGTGCTGACCCGGCTGGACGACACGCCGGCGCCGACCAGGTACTGCTTGACGGTCTCGGCCCGGCGCTGCCCGAGGGCGAGGTTGTAGTCGACGGTGCCGCGCTCGTCGCAGTGGCCCTCGACCTGGATCTGGCCGGTGAGCGACTGGAAGCAGCTCATGTTGCCGTCGAGCGTGCTCTTCGCGTCGACCCGGAGCGCCGACCGGTCGAAGTCGAAGTTCACCAGCACGTTGCGGCAGGCCACGTCCATCGTGCGGACCGTGAGGCCCGACCGGAGCACCGAACTCGTGCCGTCCGGGTTGGTGACCTTCACGTCGTAGGTGCCGTCGACCAGGCCGGGCACGGTCAGCGACATCGTGTTGCCCGAGTCGACCGCGACCTCCTGACCCCGGAGCTCCATCGGCCCGGTGAACGTGACCGTCGCGCCGTCTTCGAACGCGCTGCCGTACACCTTCGCGGGCGTGGGCGTCTTCGGCGCGATCGTGGACGGGCTGATCGAGGTCACCTGCAGGCGGACCTCCACCGGCTGCGGGGGCGGCGGCGGCGGCGGCGCAGGGGGCTTCTTCTTGCAACCCGCCCCAGCGAGCAGGGCGGGCACGATCAGTGCGAGCGCGAGGGTCTGGATGCGCATCATGGTCAGGACTCCTCCGGGAACTGGCGTCCTCGGCGGTGGCGATTAAGTCCGCCCACGCCCCGTGTCAATCGTCTCCCAGGACTTCGCCCCATCAGCGCAGAACGCCTCACGATCGCCCAGTCGCTCGGCCCGGCGATCGCATTTTCCGTGGGGTGCGCCGTGGTGTTGCACCTCGCCGCCGACCGATCGACCGCGGCGTGGATCGCGCCGCTCGCGATCGCCTGGGGGGTGGTGATCACCGCGCGCGCCGGTCGGATCGCGGACGTCGGGCCGTGGTGGCTCCTCGTCGCCGCGCTCGCGGTCCGAGGACCGCTGATCGGCACCCCGCCGTTGTTGTCGGACGACCTGTACCGGTACCTGTGGGAGGGACACGCGCTCGCGGCCGGCCACGACGTGTTCACCGAGGCCCCCGCGACGATCGCGGGCCTCGACGACGCCCTGCGCGCCCGGGTCAACCACCCGGACATCCCGTCGGTGTATCCGCCGCTGGCCCTCGCGTGGTTCCGCCTCCTCGCCTGGTTCGGCACCCCGGCGGCGGTCCAGGCGTCGACCGCGCTGGTCGACGCGACCGTCCCGCTCGCGATCCGCGCCGCCACCGGTCGCGCCGGTCCGGCCTGGCTGTACGCGCTCCATCCCCTCCCCGCGCTCGAGTCGGCGTGCGGCGGTCACGTCGACGTGCCGGCCTGGGCCCTCGCGGCCGCCGGGGTCGCCGCCTGGCGGCTCGGGAGGCGAGAGGCCGCGTGGGCCGCGATCGTCGCCGGGGCGCTGACGAAGCTGTTCCCGATCGTGCTCGCGCCGGTCGTGCTGCGGGCGGCGTCGCCGCGGCGGGCCGTCGGGTGGCTCGTCGCGGGCGCGCTCGCCGTCGGGCTGTCGCTCGCGTGGGTCGTCGGGCCGTCGGTTCCGCCCGGGGTGCGGGCGTACGCCGGATCGTGGGCGTTCGACGGGTTCGCCTACCCGTGGCTCGCGCCCGTGCTCGGGGAGGCCACGCGCCCGGCCCTGGTCGCGGCGGCTGGGCTGGTCGCGGGGGCGGTGTGGTGGCGGATCCGAGACCCGGGCCACGCCTGGCTGT
>JBEBJW010000476.1:0-5873 GCA_040079715.1 Myxococcota bacterium
GATCCTGGCCTTTCACGGTGGGCGACCGGAGGGGTTCGACTGCCAGCGGCTCGCGAGGCCCACCCGAGTCAGGACGGACAGGGCGGGACGGGCAGGGGCAGGGGCGCGGGCAGAGGCAAGGGAGGAGCCGCGCCACGGGCTCCTAGTGCTCGTCGATCCACGCGTCGACGCGCTCGGCCTGGTCCGACATCTGGAGCACCGCCTGGTCGACCGCGTACGAGTCCGGCACGTCGAGGCCGATGATCTCGGCGTCGACCCAGAACGCCTCGATCCGGCGCGCGGTGTGGCCCTCCTCCTGGTACATCATCACGAACGAGTACTGCTGGTGGACCACCGCCAGCCCGGACGAGAACTTCATCTCCTCCGGCGAGATCTGGCGGACGAACACCGCCGGCGGAAGATCGTCGGACTCGAGCCGGACGTAGGTGGCGTCGTAGGTGCGCTCGGCCTCTCCGAGCAGCGCGACCTTCGCCGTCTCGTGGACCGTCTGGTCGAGCTGGTCGCACCCGTGGTCGAGGAAGCACGGCCGGTCGGACTGGTCGAGGACCTCGTACTGGACGAAGTTGTCCGGCCACATCGCGGCCTTGTCCTCCGCGCTGACCGTCTCGACCACCGGGTCGATCGTGTTGGTGTAGGTGACGAGGCCCATCGCGCCGATGATCCCGCCCTCGTTCGTGGCGTCGATCCCGGCGGCCTCGAGGTCCTCGGTGGTGAGCGAGTTGACCCGGTAGCCGTCGTCGGTCAGGTCGGCCTCGTTCGCGTCGATCAGCGGCAGCAGCTGCTCCTCGGTCGCCGCGAGGAAGTCCGGGTCGTCGAAGTTCACGAACCCGAACACCATCAGGCTCTCGAGGTCTTCCGGCGCGTCCACGACCTTGCAGGCGGAGAGCCAGGACAGCAACAGCATGGTGAACCCCTTCCGTTCAGTGGAACCTACCCCGAACTCGACTGCAACACGCAAATCAGGTACACGCATCCCGTGCCGACCCTCGACGCCGTGCTCCTCGATCTGGACGGGACCGTCCTCGACACCCACGCGCTGATCCTGGCGTCGTGGCGCCACGTCCGCGACCGGTTCGCCCTCCGGGCCGACGACGACGCGTTCCGCCGCGGGATGGGCCGGCCGCTGCCGGAGGTGCTGTCGGCGTTCGCCCGGCCGGACGCCGAGACCGACGCGCTCGTGGCGGAGTACCGCGCCCACAACGACCTGCACCACGACGCGATGGTCCGCGCGTTCGTCGGGATGCCCGAGGCGATCGCGACGCTCCGGGCGGCCGGGGTCAAGGTGGCGATCGTCACCAGCAAGTCGAAGCCGTTCGCCGCGCGGGGCCTGCGCCTGACCGGCATCGCCGTCGACGCGCTGGTCTCCCCGTCGGACGTGCGCGAGCCGAAGCCGGCGGCGGAGCCGGTGCTCCACGCGCTCGGGCTGGTCGGGGTCGCAGCGGAGCGGGCGGTGATGGTCGGCGACTCCCCGCACGACCTCGCGTCGGGCCACGCTGCCCACGTGCTGACCGCGGCGGTCACCTGGGGCGCGTTCACCGAGGCCGAGCTGGCCGCGGCGCACCCGGACCGGTGGATCCGCGAGCCGAGCGCGTTGGTCACGCTCGCGCTCGGCTGACCGCGCGGACCGCGGTCACTGCTGGACGAGCTGGACCTCGACGGTCTTGCTGTCGCCCTTGTCGAGGGTGACCTCGGTCTCGCCGGACCAGGTGAGCTGGCCGCCCGCGTTCCGTCCCAGCAGGGCCAGGGTGTAGGCGCCGGGCTGCACGTCCTCGATCGTCAGCACGCTGCTGTCGCACGGGGCGGTCACCGGCTCGGTCGCGAAGTCGTCGAGATCGAACAGGGTCGCCTCGACCTCGTCGACCTCGTTCGCCGAGCACAGCCGGCCGTTCTCGAAGTACCAGTTCACGGTCACGTCGGCCGGCAACGCGCTCAGCACCACCGTGGGCACCGAGGTCACCTGGCCGCCGGTCACGTGGATCCCGGTCTCGATCCCCTCGTACCGCGCGATGCCCTGGCCATCGAGGCCGCGGAGCACCAGATCGTAGCTCCCGGCGGGGACGTCGATCGACGCCGCCTCGTCGTCACACGCGAACGAGCCGCCCACGCCGCCGATGTCGACCGCGATGTCGGTCACCCCGGCCGCCTCGCATCCCTGCGGGCCGACCTGCCACGACACGTCGACCGAGCCGATCGTCGCCTCATTCGTCGGGTCGTCGTGCACCACCACACAGCCGGTGGTCCATCCGGCGACGACCACGAGTCCGATCCACGACCGCATGCGCTCCTCCTCGAACAAGGACGACACCGCTCGCCCTCCAATTCGCTACCACGATCCATCCGACGAAACACCGGCTACGATGATGACGGAGGCCTCGATGCGATCCATGGCCCGGATCCTGTGGTTCACCTTGTTCGCCGGAGTGGGCTGCGGCGGAGACGATCCGGCGCCCGGACCGGTGGACGAGGCGGACGCGGACGCGGACGCGGACGCCGACGCCGACGCGGACACCGACGCCGACACCGACCCGGGCGAGTCGGGCGGCAGCGAGTCCGCGACCCCGCCGACCTCGACCGACTGCGACGCCGACAGCGACGCCGACGCGGACAGCGACACCGACACGGACAGCGACACCGACAGCGACGCCGACGCGGACACCGCGGTGATCGACACCGCCGGCGGGACGCGGTCGTACGTGCTGTGGTTCGACGCGGCGTGGGGGATCAACGGCAACGGGTGCATGACGTCGGCGTTCGTCGGCGGGGCCGAGATCGAGCCGGTGGTGCGGGTCCGGATCGGCGACGAGGGCTGGCTGGTCGATCTCTCGCAGACCGATCGGTACTGCACGATGTCGTTCTACCTGCAGGACGGGACGATCGATCCGCCGTGGGTCCAGACCTACCCGGCGCTGTATTGGGGGGTGACCGCGTCCGAGATCCGGGTGGAGTCGGACTGCGCCGGCCTCGACCCGGCGGTGTGGGGCACGAACCCGCTCCAGACGGTGCTCGACGCCGGCTCGTGGGGCGTCGCCGCCGGAGACCTCGATCCGGAGGTCCAGGACATCCTGGTCGACCAGGGCCTCGACCCGATCTACTTCGGCGGGGCGATGCTCGCGCCGCTGGTCGAGCCGACCGCGCCGTACACCAAGGTCTACGGGTACGCGCTGGAGGTCGACGCCGACATGAACGTGGTGTTCGACGCGAACGACCTCGCGACCGCGATCGATCCGGCGACGGTCGACCTCGGCGGCAGCACCCTGGCGGCCGGGTACTACCAGGTGGCGTCGATCTACCTGTGGAATACGCAGTAGTCCGACGGAGCGGTCTCGAATTCCTGGGCGTTGCACCGAGCTCGCGACCTGGTCGGCGGCGCGCTCGACCCGAGCTGGTCTGGGGATCCACAGGTCGAACCGCCCGCGCGGAGCTCCGGGTGGCGTCCCGTCGTCCGCCACCGAGCCGGCAAACCGCACCGCATCCCGCCTCGCGATCGACGTGGATCTCGAAGGCCGGGAGTGTCCGGAAGATCGGGCGGAGGCCCGAAAGATTCAGTGCGTGTTCGGGGCGATCGAGCACCCGTCGAGCTTGACCTTGTCGTGATCCTTGTCGGCGGCGACCGTCCCGGTCATCGTGACCGGCGACTTCGCCGGCATCGCCGACACGTCCGCCGAGGTCGCCGGGTCGAGCAGGCACTTCACGCTGCCCGCCGCGAGGTCCGCGTCCTGGAACACCGTGGCCGACAGGTGGGCGTTCGAGCTGCGGGTGCCCTGGAGGAACCCGGTGACGGTCACGGTCTTCCCGACGTTGTCCGGGTGCGCCGCCGACAGCGCGTCGACCGTCAGCGCCGGATCCGGCGGGGGCAGCGGCGGCGGCGGCGGCGGCGCGGTGAGCGTGTCGAGCGCGGTCCGGAGCGCCGCGTCGGTCGGGTACCGCCGGAGCCCCGCGTTGAGGATCGCGATCGCGTCGTCCTTGTCGCCGGCGAGGTGGACCTGCTCGGCGGTGGACGCGTACCGCGCCGGGTCGACCTGCGACGGGTACTCGGTCGCCAGTCGCTCGATCGCCTGCTTCGCGTCGACCGGACGCCCCCGGGCCACCGCCTCCAGCCGCACCAACTCGAGCCGCCACCGGAGCGACGGATCGCCGCGGTTCGCCGCCAGCGCCGTGTCGGCCACCGTCCGCGCCCCGTCCCAGTCCGAGGCCGCCAGGCGAGCGGTCGCGTCGTCCAGCGCGACCTGCGGCGACGCCCCGCCGCACGCAGCGAGCACCCACGCGGCCACGAGGATCCCGACGTTCATCACGCCTCCATCGCGGGGTCGAGTAACCCGAGCCCGCCCGCCGATCCGGTCGGGCGCCGGTTCTGCTACATTCGTTCCAGTGACGGAGGGTCCGTGGCGCGCCCGAAGGCGTTCGAGGTCGACCAGGCGCTGGACCAGGCGATGCGCACGTTCTGGCGGCGCGGGTACCGCGGGACCTCGGTCCGCGACCTGTGCGAGGCGATGGCGATCGGCAGCGGCAGCTTCTACGCCACGTTCGGGAGCAAGGGCGAGCTGTTCCGGCTGGCGCTGTCGCGGTATCTCCGGTCGATCGGCCTCACGCCGGGTCCGGGGGCGATCCGCGGGTACTTCGACCGGGTGATCGCCGACCGCGACCCGACCGGCTGCCTGCTGGTCGGATCGGCGGTCGAGCACGACGCGCTGGAGCCGGACGCCCAGAAGCTCGTGTCGGCCGGGCTCGCGGGGCTCGAGGACTTCTTCTGGCACTGCCTCCGGGGCCGGGCCGGGGCCCGCCAGGACGCGCGGGTGCTCGCCACCACCGTCGCCGGGCTGCACGTCCTCCACCGTACCGGCGCGGATCGCGAGCAGCTCCGGGCGATCGCCGATCGCCTGCTGTCCGCCCTCGACATCCCGCCCGCGGTCGAGTAATGTGGCGATCGTTAAAGAATGGGGGTCGAGATGCTCGGCGCGATCGCGGTGGTGCTGGTGGCGGTGGCCCACGTCGGGTTCCTGGTGCTCGAGAGCGTGCTGTGGACCCGGCCGTTCGGGCGGAAGACGTTCCGGCTGTCGGTCGAAGATGCAGAGCGGACCAAGCTGCTCGCGTCGAACCAGGGCGTGTACAACGGGATGCTCGCGGTCGGGCTGCTGTGGGCCCTCGCCACCGGCGAGACCGCGGCGCTGTCGTTCCTGTTGGTGTTCGTGGTCGTGGTCGGCCTGTTCGGCGGGTTCACCGTCAAGCCGACGATCTTCGCGCTCCAGGCCGCCCCGGCGGCGGTGGCGCTCGCGCTGGTCCGGCTCGGGCTGTAGCCTCGAGCCGGCTCAGTCCAAGGTCAGGGTGACCGTCACCCCGGACGCGGTCCGGGACGCGCGGAGCCACGGGCGCCCGTCACGGAACCCGCCGGTCAGGTAGCCGTCGAGCGGCTGGCCGAGCTCCAGCGGGCCGGTGTCGTCGCCGAGGCTGGACGCGCTGCCGCCCGCCACGAGATCGAGCCACAGGTCCGCGCCCGGGACTCGCAGCTCGCCGGTGTCGACGCGCCACCCGCCGAGGACCGGGCCGTTCAGCCCGCCGCTCACGTCGTCGAGCCGGTACCACACCGGGCCCGCGCCGCCGGCGACCTTGTCCGCCTGGAGATCGAGCGCCTCGAGGTACCACGGGCACGAGCCGCCGCGGACGTCGCACGGGGGCGCGGACCACCGGACCCAGCCGATCACCGGCACCACGTCGACCCCGAGCGGGTGGACGATCTCGATCGTGCCGGACAGCTCGGCCTCCTGGTCGGCGACCGTCGGAGTCCCGTCCGGCCCGAGCGCGTCGCACACCCCGAGCTCGGCGCAGCAGTCGCCGTGCCGGTCGCACCCGAGCGGGGCGACGGCGCCGTCGTCCCA
>JBEBJW010000477.1:0-5872 GCA_040079715.1 Myxococcota bacterium
GGGGGCGAGCGCCGCCCGCGACGGGGCGGCTCTCCGGGCGAAGCTCGACGCGGCCCGCGACGGCCGGGTCGGGGGCGGGGTGTGGCTGTCCGGCGACGACGCGGCCGAGCCGGGCAAGGTCGCGTGGCTGTTCCCGGGCCAGGGCTCGCAGCGCCCGGGGATGCTGGCGGACCTGTTCGTCGCGTTTCCCGAGCTCGGAGCCCAGGTCGGCGACGGGTGGGCCGGGCGGCTGTTCCCGGGCGACGTGTACACCCCCGCGGATCGCAAGGCCCAGCGCGCGGCGCTGACCGACACCCGGGTCGCCCAGCCGGCGCTCGGGATCGTGGAGCTGGCGGCGGCGGCGGTCCTCGCGAAGGCCGGGCTCGCGCCGGATCAGCTCGCGGGACACAGCTACGGCGAGCTCGTGGCGCTGTGCGTCGCCGGCGCGCTCGAGCCGTCCGAGCTGATCGCGCTGTCCGAGGCCCGCGGCGACGCGATCCTCGCCGGCGCGGCCGGGGAGCCGGGGACGATGGCGGCGGTCGCGGCGGACCGGGACGCCGTCGCCGCCCACCTCCAGGGGCTGCCGGTGGTGATCGCGAACGAGAACAGCCCGATCCAGACGGTGATCGCCGGGCTCGCCGCGGACGTCGACGCCGCGGTCGCCCGGCTCGAGGGCGCCGGGCTCGAGGTCCGCCGGTTCGCGGTCGGGGCCGCGTTCCACTCGCCGGTGGTCGCCGGGGCCGAGCACACGCTCCGCGACGCCCTCGGCGGGTTCACCGTCCGCGCGCCCGCCCGCACGGTGTTCGCGAACACCACCGCCGCGCCGTACCCCGCCGACGCCACCGCCGACGCGGTCCGCGATCAGCTCGCCCGCCACGTCGTGTCGCCGGTCCGGTTCCGGGCCGAGCTCGAGGCGATGTGGGCCGCGGGGGCGCGGGTGTTCGTCGAGGTCGGGCCCGGGCGGGTGTTGACCGATCTGGTCCGCCAGACCCTCGGTCACCGGGACCCGTCGGTCACCGCGGTCGCGTTCGACGACGGGCGCGGCGGGACCGCGATCGACGGGCTGGTCGGGATCCTCGCCGAGCTCGCGATCGCCGGGGTCCCGGTCGATCTGGCAGCGATCCTCGCGCCGCGCAGCCGGACGGCGATCGATCTCGACGCCCCGCCGCCGGGGCTGCCCGCCACCGCCTGGTGGGTCGACGGGCAGCGGGCGTGGCCGGTCAAGGGCGAGCTGCCGGACGGCGCGATGCGGGTGGTCCGCGAGCCGCTGGCGGTGTCGGTCGGCGGGGTGCGCGAGCGGGTGGTGATGGACTACCTGCGGACGTTGCGCGAGCAAGCAGACGCCCAGCGGGCGGTGATGCTGTCGTTCCTCGGGACCGCGCCGGCCGGGTTCGACGCCGCGACGGACCTGCCCGGGGCCGCGACCGACGCGCCGGTCCCGTCGATCAACGCGCCGCACCCGACCCAGGACGGCCCGGTCGATCCGGGCGCGCTGCTGCTGCGGATCGTGAGCGAGCGGACCGGGTACCCGCAGGAGATGCTCGATCTCGACCTCGACCTCGAGGCAGACCTGTCGATCGACTCGATCAAGCGGGTGGAGATCCTGGGGGTCCTCGCGGACGCGCTCGGCGCGGGCGGGGACCGACCGGACCAGGATCAGCTCGTCGAGGAGCTCGCCGGGGTCAAGACCCTCCGCGGGATCCTCGACTGGCTGGCCGAGCGACGCGGAGCAGCCGCCGCGGGCGATCCCGCCGCGTCCACCGTGACCCTCGACGACGAGCCGACCCCGACCGCGGTCGGGGTCCCGCGGGCGATGCGGTTCGTGCCGGAGCTCGCGCCGCTGCCGCTCCCCGCGCCCACCGGAGGCGCGACCCCGCCGCGGATCGGGGTCACCGGCGTCGGGCCGCACGTCGAGGCGCTGATCGACGCGCTCGGCGCCCGGGGAGCGGTGGTGTCGCGGGTCCCCTCCGGGGGCGCAGACCGAGGGCTGGCCGAGATCGACGTGGTGATCGCGGTCACCGCGATCGCCGAGGCGAACGGCTCGACCGGCGAGCGCCTGTACGAGCTCGCGGACGAGCTGCGGGGCGCGGTCAGCGCCGGGCTCGGCCAGATCGCGGTGGTCACCTGGCAGGGCGGCTCGCTCGGCGAGGTGCTCGACGCGGCCGCGCCCGGGTTCGGCGCGGGCGTGTCCGGGCTGCTGAAGACCGCGGCGAAGGAGTGGCCGACCGCGCGGATCCGCCGGATCGACGTCGATCCCCTCGCCGCCCCCGACACCCTCGCCGGCCACCTGCTGGCGGAGGTCGCGGATCGCGAGGGCCCGACCGAGGTCGGGTACCGCGACGGCCAGCGGATCGGGCGGAAGTTCGCCCTCCGGGCCCTCGACGCGGGGCCGGCGCTGGTGCTCGACGCCGACGCGGTGGTGCTGTTGACCGGCGGGGCGCGCGGGATCACCGCCCACTTCGCCCGGGCGATCGCCCGGCGGTACCGGTGCAACCTGGTGGTGATCGGCCGGAGCCCGGCCCCGGTCGGCGAGGAGGACCCGAGCACCGCTGGGGCCACGACCGACGCCGAGCTGCGCGCGACGGTGATCGCGTCCGGGGTCCGCGCCCCGGCCGACGTGGAGCGGCGGGTCCGGAAGATCGTCGCCGAGCGCGAGATGCGCGACACGTTCGCCGCGATCCGGACCGCCGGCGCCCGGGTCGAGTACCACACCACCGACGTCCGGGACGCCAGCGCGGTCCGCGAGCTGCTCGACCAGGTGTACGCCCGGTACGGCCGGTTGGACCTCGTCCTGCACGGAGCCGGGGTCAACGAGGACAAGCTCCTCCGCGACAAGACCCGCGAGTCGTTCCTCCGGGTGTTCGACACGAAGGTGCGCGGGGCCCACAACCTGGCCCAGGCGCTCCGGGAGGACACCCGCGCGGTGGTGTTCTTCTCGAGCGTCGCCGGGGCGTTCGGGAACCGCGGCCAGGCCGACTACGCCGCCGCGAACGACGCGCTCGATCAGCTCGCCCGCGGCCTCGACGCCACCTCCCGGGCCCGGTTCGTGTCGATCGGGTGGGGCCCGTGGGGCGGCGGCGGGATGGTCACGCCCGAGCTCGAGAAGCAGTACTCGAAGCGCGGGATCGGGATGATCGACCCCGACGACGGCGTCCAGCACCTGCTCGACGAGCTCGCGCACGGCACCAGCCCGCACCTCGTGGTGATGGCCGCCCACCCGCAGCAGCTGTCGTGACCATGCCGTCGGGACCTGGGTCCTCCCGGTCGGGGGGCGCGCACGGCGTGGCCGTGGTCGGCGTCGGCGCGCTGTTCCCCGGCGCGCCGGACGCCGCGACGTTCTGGGACAACATCGCCGCCGGGCGGGACGCGATCACCGATGCGACCCCGCGCCGGCTCGATCCGCGGTACGTCGATGCCGCGTCGTCGGCGGTCGATCGCGTGTACACCCGCCGGGGCGGGTTCGTCGGCGACGACGTCGCGTTCGACGCAGGCGCGTTCGGGATCATGCCGGTGGTGGTCCCGGGGACCGAGCCGGATCAGCTCCTGGCGCTGCAGGTCGCCGCCGCGTGCCTCGCCGACGCCGGGATCGGCGAGCGGGAGCTCGGCGGGCGCACGGTCGGGGTGATCCTCGGGCGCGGCGGGTACCTGACCCCCGGGATGGTCCGCCTCGGTCGATCCGCCCACGGGGCCGAGGAGCTGGCCGGGATCCTCCGTCGGGTGGTCCCGGGGCTCGATCCGGCCGACATCGCGCGGGTCAAGGCCGCGTACACCGAGGCCGCCGGGCCGTTCGGTCCGGACACCGCGATCGGGCTCGTCCCGAACCTCGCGGCGTCGCGGATCGCGAACCGGCTCGACCTCGACGGGCCGGCGTACACGGTCGACGCGGCGTGCGCGAGCTCGCTCGTGGCGGTCGAGCACGGCGTGCGCGAGCTCCGCGACGGGCGGTGCGATCTGGTGCTCGCCGGCGGGGTCCACCTGGTCGACGACATGGCGTTCTGGAGCGTGTTCGCCCAGATCGGCGCCCTGTCGCGGTCGGGTAGCATCCGCCCGTTCGATCGGCGCGCCGACGGGCTGCTGGTCGGCGAGGGCGTCGGGATGGTCGCGCTGAAGCGGCTGTCCGACGCCGAGCGCGACGGCGACCGGATCTACGCGGTGATCTGGGGCACCGGGGTCGCGAGCGACGGCCGGGCCTCGTCGGTGATGGTCCCGCGGGTGGGCGGGCAGGTCCGCGCGCTTCGCCGGGCGTGGGCCGACGCGGGGATCGATCCCGCGGAGCTCGGGCTGATCGAGGCCCACGGCACCGCGACCCCCGCCGGCGACGCCGCCGAGCTCGCCACGCTCCGCGAGGTGTTCGGGGTCGACGGGCCGGAGGTGGCGCTCGGCTCGGTCAAGTCGATGATCGGCCACGCGATGCCGGCCGCCGGCGCCGCCGGGCTGATCAAGGCGGTTTTGGCCGTCCACCACGGCGTCCTGCCGCCGAGCCTGCACTGCGACGAGCCTGCGGAGGCCCTCGCCGGGACGCGGTTCCGGGTCCGGGGGGAGTCCCACCCGTGGGATCTCCCGGCGGGCGCGTCGCGGACCGCCGCAGTGAACGCGTTCGGGTTCGGCGGGATCAACGCCCACGTGGTGGTCCGGTCGCACGGGGCCGCGGTCCGCGCCACCCGCGCCGGCCAGGCCAGCCGGGCCGCGAACCCGGTCGATCGCGCCGACGCGCCGGTGCTGGCGATCGCCGGCCGAGACCCGGCGGAGATCCTCGCTCGACTCGACGCGGGGGAGACTGGGGTCCTCCCGATGGGGGGCGGCGACGGGCCGTGTCGGCTCGCCGTGGTCGACCCGACGCCGGACCGGATCGCCCGCGCCCGGCGGATCGTCGAGCGGGGCGAGGCGTGGACCGGCCGCGGCGGCACCTGGTTCCGGGCCCGCGGCCTCGCGGACGACGGCGGGCGGATCGCGTTCGTGTTCCCCGGGATCGAGGTCGCGTTCGCCCCGGAGGTCCGGTCGATCGCCGACCGGCTCGGGGTCGAGGCCCCGACGTTGCCCGCGCCGGGCGCGGATCTCCAGGCGGTCGGCCACGGGGTGGTCGATCTCGGGCGGTTCCTGAACCGGACGCTCCGCGGGCTCGGGGTCGCGCCGGCGGTGTACGCCGGCCACTCGATCGGCGAGTGGACCGGGATGATCGCGTCCGGGATCATCGCCGAGCACCAGGTGGCGACGTTCCTCGCGAACATCCCGTTCAGCACGCTCGACGTCCCGGACGTCCTGTTCGCCGCCGCCGGCTGCGGCCTCGGCGCCGCGCGCGAGGCGATCGACGGGCTCGACGGGATCGCGGTGTCGCACGACAACTGCCCGCACCAGGTCATCCTGTGCGGCCGGTCGGAGCCGATCGAGGTCGCCCGCGCCCGGCTCGTGTCCCGCGGGGTGCTGTGCCAGGTCCTGCCGTTCAAGTCCGGGTTCCACTCGCCGCTGTTCGCCGACTACGTCGCGCCGCACCGGCAGAACGTGGAGACGCTCCAGCTCCACCGCGCCGCCACCCCGCTGTGGTCGGCGACGACCGTGGCGCCGTATCCGGACGACCCGGACGCGATCCGCGGGTTGATCCTCGATCACCTGGTCGAGCCGCTCCGGTTCCGCGCGCTGATCGAGGCCCTGTACGCCGAGGGCGTCCGGATCTTCGTCCAGGTCGGGACGGGGTCGGTGCCGGGGTTCGTGTCGGACACCCTCGGGGATCGGCCGCACCTCGCGATCAGCGCCAGCGAGGACAAGCGGTCCGGCCTGGCGCAGCTCCGGAACCTGGCGCTCGCGCTGTACGTCGACGGGGCGCCGATCGACCTCGCCGGTCCGGCGGGCGCGCTGGTCCAGCCCCCGGCCCCGACCGCTGGCCGCGCCCCGGGGG
>JBEBJW010000478.1:0-5867 GCA_040079715.1 Myxococcota bacterium
GGGCAACTACGAAGCCGCCGTGGTCGCGTTCACCGAGGTGCTGGCGCTCACCGGCTCGCCAGTGCTCCACTACAACCTCGCGAACTGCTACGAGCGCCTCGGGCAGCTCGAGCGGGCGTACGACGAGTTCAACCAGTACCGCGCGCTCGCGCCGCCGGACGAGGCCGAGGTGCTCGAGCGACGGCTGCTGTCGCTCCAGCGTAGGATCGCCGAGACCACCGCCCCGGTCGCGCCGCAGCCGGTGCTGCCGACGATGCCGCCGGTGCCGCAGCCGGAGGCGCGACGACGATCGGACCGAGTACCAGACGCTCCGCGGCTGGAACGCTGCCGCGTTCGGCGCCGCGATCACCGGCGTCGTCGCGGCGGGCGTCGGGGTCGCGTTGCCGACCGGCCGGTCCCGGGTCGAGCTCACCGCGGGCGCAGGCCCGTCCCTCACGATCGGAGGTCGACTGTGATCCACCTGACGACGCTGTCGCTGATCGGATGCCTGGCCCCGTGGCCGGAGGAGGCGGCTCCCGAGGACGTGGTCGCCGGGTTCGTGTACATCGGTCCGCTGCTCGACCACGGCTGGACCAAGAGCCACGACGAGGGCCGGTTGTTCCTGGAGGACGAGCTCGGCGTCGACACGGTGTACCGCGAGACGGTCAACCCGGCGGACGCGCTGGCGGTGATCGACGACATGGTCGCGTCCGACGGCGCGAACGTGGTGTTCACGACCTCGTTCGACTACCAGACGGCGGCGCTCCAGTCCGCCGCGAACTACCCGGAGCGGTACTTCCTGAACTGCTCCGGCGACGCCCACGCCGACAACCTCACCTCGTACATGGGCCGGATGTACCAGCCGCTGTACCTCGCCGGGTACCTCGCCGCGAAGCAGTCGTGCACCGGCCGGCTCGGCGTGGTGGCGTCGGTGCCGATCCCCGAGGTCGTCCGGCACATCAACGCGTTCACCCTCGGCGCGCGGCGGGCGAACCCGGACGCGGTGGTCGACGTGCGGTGGGTGATGGACTGGTTCGACTCCGAGCTCGAGCCGCGGTACACCCGCGAGCTCGCCGAGCACGGCGCGGACGTGATCCTGACCCAGACCGACACCTCGATCCCGGTCGAGGAGGTCAAGGACCTCACCGCGACCTGCCACGGCGACCCGAGCCCGGTGTACTCGATCGGGTACGACAACATCGACACCTGCAGCCACGCCCCGGACCGGTGCCTGACCGCGGCGTACTGGAACTGGGGCCCGATGTACGTCGACTACGTGCAGAGCATCCTCGACGGCGCGTGGGAGCCGGAGCCGATCCGGTGGGACCCGATGCAGAACGACGACGACAGCGTGGTCGCGATGGCCGACATCTCGGCCGAGCTGGTCGACAGCACCGTGCGGCTCGAGATCCCGCAGATCCGGGACGAGCTGCTCGCGGCGGAGGGGCCGTTCGTCGGGCCGCTGACCGACAGCGCAGGCACCCCGCGGCTCGAGCCGGGTGACCGACTGGACGACCTCGAGCTGAACCGGATGTGCTGGCACGTCGACGGGGTGATCCGGTCGGACGGCGGGAGCGACGAGCCCGCGACGGTGCCGCCGGGCTGCGCCGGCGACTACTGACCGGGGCCGGGCTGAGCCGCGCTGATCCGTGCCTGAGTCCTGCGCGGTCCGCCCCCGTGACTCTTGCCCGAGTCACTCGGGTCTGGTACCGTCGCGCGATGTGGTACTTCCCGTTGGCCGTGGCGTGTCGTGAGCCTTCGACCTCGGACCCGGCCGACGGGGTGGATCCGACCACCCCGGTCGGCCCGTGGACCACGCCGCCCGGCACGACGCCGCCCGGGACCACCGGCCCGACCGTCGGATCCGACACGGTCGCGTTCCGGGTCCGGTCGCGCAACGCCACCCGGATCGAGGTCTGGGTGTACCCGGCCCCGACCGACGCCGCTGCGGCCACGATCGTCCCCCTCACCCGGTCCGGCGACGACCTGTGGAGCGCGGACGTCGACCGCGACGCGCTCGGGGGCGTGTACTACGGGCTGCGGGCGTGGGGCCCGAACTGGGGCTGGGATCCCGCGTGGGTCCCCGGGTCCGAGGCCGGGTTCGTCGCGGACGTGGACGGCGCCGGCAACCGGTTCGACCCGAACAAGCTCCTGCTCGACCCGGGCGGGCGCGAGGTCTCGCACGATCCGGGCCCGGACCTCGGCCCGTACACGACCGGCGACCGCCGCGCCGAGGACACCGGCCCGTTCGCCCCGAAGTCGGTGCTGGTCGAGCCCGCGGACCCGCCGTCGCCCGGGGTCGCCCGGCCGCCCGAGGACGCGGTGGTGTACGAGGTCCACGTCCGGGGCCTGACGATGCTCGACCCGGACGTCCCGGAAGACCTGCGCGGGACCTACGCGGGCGCGGCGCTGCGGGCCCCTGCCCTCGCCGCGCTCGGGGTCACCGCGATCGAGCTGCTGCCGGTCCACGAGACGATCAACGACCAGAACGACCTCACCGACGACGCGTCCGGCGACAACTACTGGGGGTACAGCACCCTCGGGTTCTTCGCGCCGGATCGGCGGTACGCGGCGGACCAGGGGCCGGGCGGGCCGACCGCCGAGTTCCGGGCGATGGTCGAGGCGTACCACGCGGTCGGGGTCGACGTGTACCTCGACGTGGTCTACAACCACACCGCCGAGGGCGGCACGTGGGGCAACGCCGACGTGGCGCCGCTCCTGTCGTTCCGCGGGGTCGACAACGCCGCGTACTACGAGCTGTCCGGCGTCACCGGCTACCGGAACGACAACGGGGTCGGGCCGAACTGGAACGCGGTCGACCCGATCGGGCGGGACACCGTGCTCGACTCGCTCCGGTACTTCGCGACCGAGCTCGGGGTGGACGGGTTCCGGTTCGACCTCGCGCCGATCCTCGGCAACGGCTGCGCCACCGACTGCTTCTCGTGGGAGCCCGACGACCCGGCGGGGATCCTGGCCCGGGCGGCCGACGAGCTCGACGTGGTGCTGATCGCCGAGCCGTGGGGCACGAACGGCGAGACGTACCGCGCCGGTCAGTTCCCGGTCGGGTGGTCGGAGTGGAACGACGGGTACCGCGACGCGATCCGGGCCGACCAGAACCTGCTGAACGTGCGCGACACCACCCTGCGGTCGGTGGTCGACGGCCTGTCCGGATCGCCGGGGCGGTACGACGACGGGCGGCCGCCGTCGGCGTCGGTGCCGTACCTCGTGTCGCACGACGGGTTCACCCTCGCCGACCTGTACGGGTGCGACGCGTCGGACAACGACCAGCCGTGGCCGTACGGGCCGTCGGGCGGCGGGTCGAACAACAACCTGTCGTGGGACTACAACGGCGACCCGGTCGCCCAGCGGCGGGCGGCCCGGACCGGGATCGGCCTGCTGTCGGTGTCGGCCGGGATCCCGATGATCACCGGCGGCGACGAGGTCCTGCGGTCCCAGCGGTGCAACAACAACCCGTACAACCTCGACTCGGTCGCCACGTGGATCGACTGGGCCGCCCTCGACGCCGAGAACGCCGCGATCCGCGAGTACACCCGCAAGGTGCTGGCGTTCCGGGGCGCGCACCCGGCGCTCCGCCCGGCGGACTGGCGCGACGACACGCCCGGGGCGATGGTCCTGTACGAGCCGGGGGGCGCGGTCGCGTCGAACGGGTACCTCGACGACCCGACCCGGCACGCGCTGGCGGTGTGGCTCGACGGCGCGCCTGCCGGGGACGACGCGAACGCGATCCTCGTGCTGTACAACGGCTGGTCGGACGGGGTGACGTTCACCCTGCCGGGGGCGCCGTCGGGGGACCGGTGGCGGCTCGCGTCGGACAGCCACGAGTGGCTCGAGGGCGAGGACAACGCGCTCGAGGTCGGCCAGGAGACGCCGCTGCCCGAGGACCGGTACCTGCTCGGCGCCCGGTCGATCGCGGTGCTGGTCGATCCGTGAATCGGTGCGTCAGGGCACCCGGCGGACCACGTCCGCGATCGCCGGGAGGTGGGCGGTGGGCACGATCTCCGGCCACCCGACCCACACGAACGCGGTGATCCGCTCGCGCGGCGCGTCGATCCCGAGGGCGGCCAGCACCTCCGGGTCGCGGGTGATCCCGCCGGTCCCCCACTTCGCCCCGACGCCGTCGGCGTGGAGCGACAGCAGGATCGCGTAGGTGGCGCAGGCGCAGGTCGCGTAGTCCTCCTCCGCTCGGTTCGGGTCGTCCGCCACGACCTGGGTGACCACGATCAGGCGGTCCGGCGCGAGCAGATCCTCGCGAACCCGCGCCTCGAGTTCGGGAGAGGTCCCCTTCTTCGCCGACTTCAACCGGAGCCCGACCCGGAACACCACCTCCCGGGCCAGCGCGCCGGGGAGCACGAACCGAACCGGCCGGGTCGCCTTGTGGTTGGGCGCCGAAACCGCCGCTTCGAGCGCGCGTTCGATCACCTGGTCCTCCACGGGGCCTGGGCGGAAGCGCTGGATCGTGCGACGGCTGAGCAGGGCGTGGTGCAGTTCCATTTCCACGAGCTATCCGATGGGGACGGGGTGAGCATGGCAGCGTGGTTCCAGATGGGCGGCATGTCGATGTACGTGATCCTCGCGACCGGGGCGCTGGTCGGGTGCGGGGCCGGCCTCGCGTTCCTGATCGCGGTCGTGGCGTGGTTCGTGCGCCCGCTGCGGATCGTGGCGCGGCTCGGCGGGATCCTCGCGATCTTCGCGTGCTTGTTGCCGATGATCTTCGGGGTGATCGGGAGCACGATCGCCCGGGCGAACGTGAACAGCGCGCTCGAGGGGGTCGACCCCGAGCTGAAGGGCGCGGTCGCCGCCCAGGGCTACGCGGAGGCGAAGGTCCCGACGGTGTTCGGCGGGGTCACCTCGTGCCTGGTGCTGATGCCGGCGGCGTTGGCGGCGCTGGTCGCGCTGTCGGTCCCGAAGCCCCCGGACCCGGACGAGGAGGGTTAAGGGCGGCGCTCGGAGGATCGGATGGCGCTGCAGGCGGGGATCGTGGGGCTGCCGAACGTGGGCAAGAGCACGTTGTTCAACGCGCTCACCGCGGCGGGTGCCGAGGCGGCGAACTATCCGTTCTGCACGATCGAGCCGAACGTCGGGGTGGTGCCGGTCCCGGACGAGCGGCTCGAGCAGATCCACGGGGTGATGCCCACCGAGAAGATCATCCCGGCGTCGGTCGAGATCGTCGACATCGCGGGGCTGGTGCGGGGCGCGTCCCAGGGCGAGGGCCTCGGGAACCAGTTCCTCGGGCACATCCGGTCGGTCGACGCGGTGCTGCACGTCGTCCGGTGCTTCGAGGACGCGGACATCACCCACGTCGAGACCACGATCGACCCGGTGCGGGACATCGAGATCATCCAGCTCGAGCTGGTGCTGGCGGATCTGCAGTCGGCGGATCGGCGGGCCGACAAGTACCGCAAGCAGGGCAAGGGCGGCGACAAGGAGGCGCTGGCGCACGCGAACGTGGCGGACAAGCTGGTGGCCTTGTTCAACGACGGCAAGCCGGCGCTGGCGGGCGACTGGACCCCCGAGGAGTGGGACCTCGTGCGCCAGGCCCAGATGATCACCGCGAAGCCGGTGTTGTACGTGTGCAACGTCGACGAGGCGGGGCTGCACGGCAACGCGTTCGTCGACCGGGTGCGGGCGCGGGCGGAGGCGGAGAAGGCGGGCGTGGTGGTGATCTGCGCGAAGGTCGAGTCCGAGAGCTCGGAGCTCGACCCGGCGGATCGGGCGGCGTTCCTCTCGGACCTGAAGCTGACGGAGCCGGGGCTGGCGACGCTGGCGCGGGAGACCTACAAGCTGCTGGGGCTGCAGACGTACTTCACGGCGGGTCCGAAGGAGATCCGGGCGTGGACGATCGGGGTGGGCACGAAGGCGCCGGCGGC
>JBEBJW010000479.1:0-5865 GCA_040079715.1 Myxococcota bacterium
GCCGGGCGGGTCGTCTTCGGGGCCGGCCGGGCCATCCCCGCTCCGCCCCGGAGCTTGCGCTCGAGCTCCTCCAGCCGCGACAGGAGCTGGGCCACCGGCTCGACCGGCCGGGTGGTGGCGAGGCGCGCGACCGCCATCTCGAGCACGATCCGCGGCCGCTGGGCGCGCGACACCTGGTCGTGCACGTCGAGCAGCGCGTTGAACGTGCGGGTCAGCGCCTCGGCCGGGACCCCCTCGGTGAGCTGCTCGAGCCGGGCGATCTCGTCGGCGGACGCGTCGACGTGGGCCTTGGCGCCGGCGGACAGGCGGACGAACGTGGCGTTGCGCACGAGCTCCAGCAGGTCGCCGGTGAACTCGGACAGCTCGTACCCGTAGTCGTACACGACCGCGATCGCGTCGAGGCACTTCGCCGGCTCGCCGTGGACCAGCCCGTCGAGGAACGCGAACAGCACGGTCCGGTCGACGAGGCCGAGCGTGTCCGCCACCGAGGCGTCGGGCGGCGTGTACCCGGGGTCTCCGGCGGAGATCACCTTGTCGAGCAGCGACTGGGCGTCGCGCATCGAGCCCTCGCCCGCCCGCGCGATCATCCGCAGCGCGGCCGGCGACAGGTTCGCCCCCTCGGCGACCGCGATCGTGCCGAGCCGATCGGCCACGGCCTGGACCGGGATCCGCTTGAAGTCGAACCGCTGGACCCGGGACAGGATCGTGTCGAGGATCCGGTTCGGTTCGGTGGTGGCGAAGATGAACACCACGTGCGGCGGCGGCTCCTCCAGGGTCTTGAGCAGCGCGTTGAACGCCTGCTTCGACAGCATGTGGACCTCGTCGACGAGGTACACCTTGTACTTTCCGCGGGTCGGCGCGTAGTTCACCGTGTCGCGCAGATCGCGCACGTCGTCGACGCTGTTGTTGCTGGCGCCGTCGATCTCGATCAGGTCCGGCGAGCTGCCGGTGCCGATCTCGACGCACGACGTGCAGACCCCGCACGGCGTGGGGGTGGGACCCTGGGCGCAGTTCAGCGCCTTCGCGAGCGCCCGGGCGGCGGTGGTCTTGCCGACCCCGCGGGCGCCGCAGAACAGGTACGCGTGGTGGATCCGCCCCGACCGCAGCGCGTTCTGGAGCGTCCGGACGACGTGTTCCTGCCCGACGATGTCGGCGAACGTCGCCGGTCGGTACTTCCGGGCGATGGCGAGGTACGACATGGACCCGACCTCTAACCCGCGGCCACCGCCCGGCCCGCGCGCCCCGGTCCCGAGGCGGGGACGTGCTCGTGGTCGTGGTCGCGGTCGTGGTCGTCCCCCGCCTGCTAGATCTGGAAGGTCAGTCCAGCCAGGACCCGCAGCCCGTCGGCGCGGTAGTCGAACGTCGCCGGGAAGTTCTTGATCAGCTCCGGGTGGGCGCCGTCGATCACGCCGTCGAGGAGGTTCTGCCCGATCAGCTCGAGCTCGACCGCGTCCCACGGCCGGTAGGCCGCCCGCAGGTCGAGCCCGACCCACGGCGCGACCGTCTCGCCGCGATCCGCGACCCGGTACCCGTCCGCGTCGGTGTAGTCGCTGTCCCGGCGGGCGACCGGCCCCTGGAAGTGCCCCTGGATCGACCCGGTCGCCTTGCCCCGCCGGTACACGAGCCCGGCGTTCGCGACGTGGGCGGGGACCCAGGTCACCGTGTCCGCCGCCGCCACGCTGTCGTCCTTCGCGTCTTCGCCCGACCGCACCGCGTACGCGTAGTTCGCGAACCCGCCGAGCAAGCCCGTCTGGAACAGGACCTCGGTCTCGGCGCCCCAGGTGGTCGCCGACAGGAGGTTGGTGCTGAGGTTCAGCGCCGGGCTGTAGCCGATGAAGTCGTCGAACTGCGTGCCGAACCCGTCGATCCGCCAGGTGACCGGCGCGGCGATCCGCCAGTCGGTGCCGAGCTCGACGGTGGTGATCTCCTCGGGTTGCAGCCCTTCGATGTTCGACGCGAGGGTGAACGTGTTCGCGCCGGCGAGCTCGGTCGGGGTCGGGGCTCGGAACGCGCGGCCGACCAGCAGCTTGACGGTGAGATCGTCGGTCGCGCGGGCGACGAGCCCGAGCCGCGGGCTGAGCTGCTCGAACACCCGCTGGTCGGTCGGGGCGTCGGCGGCGGCCACGTCGGTCACGTACGACACCGCCAGCCGATCGTACCGGGCGCCGGCGGTGACGGTCAGGTGGTCGCCGAACAGCTGGCCGGACGAGAACTGGGTGTACGCGCCGAGGTTCACCATCGGCCGGTCGTCGATCCACTCGAGCCACGGATCGAGGCGGTGCATCTCGCCGTCCGGGTACGGCTCGAACGTCACGCTGAGGTCGACGTTGCTGTAGTGCTCGTCGTCGCCGGTGTACCAGAACAGGTCGGTGTCCACCCCGACGAGGAACGTCGAGCCGCGCGGGAGGTGGGCGGTCAGGATCCCCTTGCCGAGCACGTCGTCGCCGTGGGTCCGCAGGTACTCCCACAGCCCGCTCGGGTAGAACCCCTCGAACGCGTCGTCCGGGTAGTACCGCATGTTCCAGTCGATGCCGTGGCGCTGGTACCTGACCGCGTAGAACTGGTTCAGCCGCTCGCCGTCGCGGCGATACGACAGCACCCCGAGCAGTCGGTTCTCCTTCATCGACTCGGCGAAGTCGGGGACCTGGAACAGCCACCCGTGGCCGGTCTGGAAGTCCCACCCCTGCTGATGGATCTGGAGCTGGAGCCCCTCGAGCGACCCCTGCCCCTCCACCTTGCCGAACAGGTAGTAGCTGGACCGACCGTCGCGGATGTCGAACGTCTTCGGGTACCGCTCGGACAGGTCGGTCGAGGGGTAGCTGTAGCCGTCGGTCGAGAAGTAGTCGATCCCCACCACCACGCCGAGCGCGTCCCCGGCGGTGGCGGCGACGACGTCCGCGGTCTGGTGGCCCTGGGTGCCCACCCGCACCCGGGCGGCGGCCTGCCCGTCGAACTCGGCGGCGGTGAGCGTGTTCAGGCTGAGCACGCCGTTCGTCGCGTTCGACCCGTACAGCGCAGAGCCGGGACCGCGCACGATCTCCATCGACTGCATCAGGAACAGCGGGGTCAACTCCCAGGTGTACGCGGTCCCGTACAGGTTGTCGTTGACCGGCACGCCGTCGATCAGCATCAGCAGGTGGTTGTTGTTCCACCCCTCGTACAGCCCGCGGGACGACACGGTGCGCCGGTCGTAGTCCCGCGACGGCACGAACCCGGCCTGCCGGTACAGCACGTCGTTGATCGAGGTCCAGCCGAAGTCGCGGATCTGGTCCCGCGACACCACGCTCACCAGGCTCGGCGCCTCCCGGGCGGTCTGGGCGAGGGTCGACGCGGCGCGGACCTCGAGGTTCAGCAGGCCGTCGAGGCTCAGGCCGGCGAGCTCGTCGAGGTCGACCTCGAACTCCGAGCCCTCGGCGCCGGGCTCGGGCTCGGGCTCGTCTTGCGCGAGCGCGACCGCCGACCACGACCAACCGATCCAGACCGCCAGCACCGTCGAGGGTGCGCGAACCGTGCGCGTGCGACCGACTGCCATTCGACCTCCGCCGAGGGCACGCATCAGACCCCATCCGCGGGCCGCTCCGGAGGCGGATCGCCAGCGGCCCAGGTGGAACGGCGGTTCTTCGCGGGCCGGATCGCGTCGACCACGGTCCGGGACGTCGCGCGGCGGAGATCGGGCGCGGAAAGGCCCCGGCGGCGGCGCGGATCCCCGCCGTGGCTTCTCAAGCGGCCCGACGTGGACTAGGGTATGCGTTCGCTGCGGAGTGTCGATTGACGAGTCCTGGATCCGAACCAGACGGCCGGCGGAGCGACGATCCCGAGAACATCGTCGGTCGCTCGATCGGCGGTCGGTACCTGGTTCGCCGGTGCATCAGCCAGGGCGGGATGGGCGTGATCTACCTCGCCCAGCAGGAGGCGCTGAACCGCGACGTGATCCTGAAGGTGGTCCGCAGCGACCGCGCGGACGCCGAGGCGGAGGCGCGGTTCCGGCGCGAGGCGCGCAGCCTGTCGCTGCTGTCGCACCCGAACGTGGTCCAGATCTTCGACCACGGGTACGACGAGCCCACCGGGCTGTGGTTCATCGTGATGGAGTACGTCCGGGGGATCACCCTGTCGTCGTACCGGCGTCGTCGCGGCGGGGTGATCGGGCTCGACGAGTTCGTGCCGATCGCGCGCCAGATGCTCGAGGGGGTCGCCGAGGCGCACGAGCACGGCCTCGTGCACCGGGACCTCAAGCCGTCGAACGTGATGCTGACCTCGACCGACGGCGTGCGCCTCGGGGTCAAGGTGGTCGACTTCGGCCTGTCGAAGCTCGCCCGGTCGGACGGCGAGACGCTGACCCGCACGAACTTCTTCGCCGGCTCCCCGCTGTACCTCGCGCCGGAGCTGATCAAGAACAAGGTCGTGGACGCCCGATCCGACGTGTACGCGCTCGGGGTGATCTTCTACCAGTTGCTGAGCGGACAGAATCCCCTGCAAGGCGACGACCCGTACCAGTTGATGTTCGAGCAGGTGAACGACGGCGTTCGCCCGATCGAACTCGCGCTGCCACAGCACCATGATCTGCCGCAGACCCTGGTCCGCCTGGTGAACGACTGTCTGTCGTTGTCGCCCGACGATCGGCCGGCGAACGCGCGGGTGGTGCTGGATCGGCTGACGGTCAGCCTGAGCCACGTGGTCGGGAACCCGACCAACGCCGCGGCCGCCGCCGCCTCCGGCCAGGAGTACCCGTCGGACACGGGGACGATGCCGGTGTCGTACCCGCGGACCAACACCGCGACCGGGTCGGTGCCGAGCCGGCTGATGGCGGCCCGTCCGCCGGCCCCGCGCACCCCGTTCGCGTTC
This sequence comes from Myxococcota bacterium, assembly GCA_040079715.1. Lineage (GTDB taxonomy): Bacteria > Myxococcota_A > UBA796 > UBA796 > JACKER01. The sequence continues at coordinate 4,843 of JBEBJW010000479.1, forward strand.
TGGCTCGCGCTCGGGGCGATCGGGTCGGTGATCGTGCTGATGTTCGCGACGCTCGGCGTGCTGGTGGCGCTGGTCGTCACCTCCGCGACCGACGACCCGACGCCCACCCCCGAGCCGGTCGTCGCCGCCGCCGATCAGGGGTCCGACGCGGCCGAGGTGCTGCGCCAGCGCGCGCTGATGGCGGTCCGCGACGGCGACTACGACCGGGCGGTCGCGCTGACCACCGAGGCGATGGCGGTCGCCCCGGAGGACGCGCACCTCGGCGAGCTGCTGAACATCGTGACCGACCTGCGGCAGCGCCAGCTCGACGCCCAGCCGCCCGCGCCCGCCCCCGGAGCCGCCGCTCTCCCGCCGGAGCCAGCGCCGAATGCGGAACCCGAGGTCGCCGACGCCGGACCCGAGCGCCAGTCCGAGCCCCGCCGCGAGCCGCCGCGCGCCCGTCCCGCCCCGACACCGCGGCCGGAGGGTCCGGCGGTCGGGATCGCGGTGATCACCAGCTCGCCCGCCGGGATCCCGTTCGAGATCCCGGGGATCGCCCGCGGGGAGACGCCGTTCCGGGCGTTGGACGTCCCCGAGGGGACCCACGACGTCCAGTTCTTCCGCGACGGCCAGGTCGTCCGGACCGCCAAGATCACCATCACCCGGGGTGCCGTCGAGCTGCTCGACGTGCTGATCGAACAGGCCCCGCCGGCCCCGATGGTCCAGCCCCGGACTGTTCCCACCGTCGTCGCTCCGACGGTCACGGCGCCTCCGTTGCCGGTCGCCGCCCCGTCCGGCCCGTCGAGGCTGTTCGTGTACGCGCCGGGCGCCGCCAAGCCGCGGGTGATCCAGGACGCGCTCACCGCGCCGCTGACCGGCACCACCGTGACCGCGTTCGGCTCGTTCCGCGAGCTGAAGGACGCGATGGCCACCGGCGCGCCGGACGCGGTGATCGCGCCCACCGCCGTGCTCCAGGCGCTCGGACTGCCCGCCCACCTCCAGGGCCGCGACGGGTCCGGGTCGACCACCACCCGGTACCTGTTG
>JBEBJW010000480.1:0-5855 GCA_040079715.1 Myxococcota bacterium
GGCGGCACCGGCGCGGCGACCGCGACCGAGAGCGCGGCGAGCCCGGCGAACATCATCGCGGTCACGGGTTCCCTCCCGCTGCGGTCGAGCCATCCGGTGTGGGGCCATCCGGCGTCGGGCCAGCCGGTGTCGGGCCAGCCGGTGTCGGGCCAGGCTCGACCGGAGCCGGCTTCGTCCCTCGCCGGGGCACGGCGCGTGGGGGCCCCGGACTCGGCAGCGGGATCTTTTCGGGCAGCAGGTGGAGCTCGACCCGGGGCGCCTCGAGCCACGCCCGGCCGGTCGCCACCACCGACGCCGGGGTCGCGACGCGGTACCGGTCGAGGTCGGCGACCAGGCAGTCGGGCCCCCCGGTCAGGCGGACACATCGCTGGACGCCCTCGGCGCGCCCGAGGACCGGCTCGAGCGACGACCAGTACCCGAGCTCGAACTGGGCGGTGACCGCGCCGAGCTCGTCGGCGGTGGGGGCGGCGGCGCCCCCGAGGACCGCGCCGAGCACCTCGTCGATCCCGGCGACCAGCTCGGCAGTGGTGTGGCCGGGGGCGGCGGTGGCCGCGATCACGAGCTGGCTCGACCAGCTGGCGGACTGCTGGCTGACCGTGAGGTCCTGGGCGATCCCGCGCCGCTCGACCAGCTCGCGGACGAGGCGCCCGTCGCGGCCGTTCCCGAGGACCGAGGCGAGCAGGTCCAGCTCGGCGTCCGCCTGGGTGCCGGCGGCCGGCGCGTGCCACGCGAGCCACACCTTTCGCAGCGGGACCGGCCGGTACTGGCGGACCGTCACGTCGTACGGGAGGCGGGGCGGCGGCGGCGCGATCGACACCGCCTCGGGGCCGCGCGGGATCGGCCCGAAGTCCGCCTGGATCCACGCACGGGCCTGGGCCGGGTCGAAGTCGCCGACCACGGTGAGCACGGCGTTGTTCGGCACGTACCACCGCCGGAAGAACGCCGACACGTCGTCCACGTCGGCGGCCTCGAGGTCCGCGTGGCTGCCGATCGTCGGGTGGTGGTAGCCGTGGCCCTCCGGGTACAGGTTCTGGGCGATCAGGATCCGGGCGTCGCCGTACGGCACGTTCTCGATCCGCTGGCGTCGCTCGTTCCGGACCACCTCGCGCTGGTTGTCGAGCTTCGCCTGATCGAGCACCTCGAGCAGGCCGCCCATCCGGTCCGCCTCGAGGAACAGCGCCACCGGAAGCGCCTCCCGGGGAACGACCTCGTAGTAGTTGGTCCGGTCGGCGTTGGTCGACCCGTTGACCGTGCCGCCCGCCTGCTCGATCGGCGCGATGTAGTCGTCCGGCTGGGACGGCGAGCCCTGGAACATCAGGTGCTCGAACAGGTGGGCGAACCCGGTCCGGCCGGGCTCCTCGTCCCGCGAGCCGACGTGGTACCACACGTCGACCGCGACGAGCGGCGCGCTCCGATCCGGGACCAGCACCACCCGAAGGCCGTTGTCGAGCGTGTACTGCTCGAGCGACAGCGACGGTTCCTGCGCGATCGCCGGGGTCGCGAGCCACCCGACCGCCCACCAGGTAGGCATCGTCCCTCCGCGCGCACCGGTAACCCGCCCGTGGGGTACACTGCGCCGGACGGAGGGTGCGGCGGATGCGCGGAACGGTTCGGAGCGCGGTCGCGGTCGTGGCGTGGGTCGCTGGCTGGGGCGGGGCCGGGTCCACCCTCGCGGGCTGCGGCTCGTACTGGGACCTCCGAAAGGGAGAGTCGATCGAGCTCGGGTGCGCCGGGCAGCTCGACTACTACCCCGACGCCGACGGCGACCTGTGGGGTGACCCGGGCTCGATCCCCACCCAGAGCTGCACCCCGGACCCCGAGAACCTGCTCACCGCGTCGAACGCGCTCGACTGCGACGACTCGGATCCGGGGATCACCGGCCGCGCCGGCACGATCTGCCCGAGCGAGATGGCGGGGCTGTTCGGCGGCTCTCCGTGCGTCGACGGCAAGCAGGAGGGCAACAGCGAGTTCGTCGCCACCTGCGGGGAGTCTCCGATCGTCGGCTACCGCGAGGCCCGCACCGACTGCGAGAACTGGGCCGGGTGGGACACGTCGCAGCCGGTCGGGGTCGCGGTCCCGAACCGCGGGCTCGCCGCGCTCGAGACCGAGCCCGAGTACAACGCGCTGTCGGCCTGGCTGGTCGAGCAGTCGGCCGGGGCGCCGATCGCAGTGTGGATCGACCTGCGGTGGGAGGGATCGGTGACCGCGGGGGCGTGGGTCTGGCCGGACGGCACGAGCCCGACGTACATCCCGCCGTGCGGGGGCGTCGAGGCGACCCCCGGGATGTTCTACCCGGACCTCGTCCCGGGGATCGAGGAGGCGGACGCGACCCTGTCCGAGGAGCTCGACGCGCTGCGGTCGGCCCTCGTGTTCGACGGCGCGAGCTGGTGCCGCGGGATCCCCACCGCGGGCGGGCCTGCGTTCTCGACCCGGGGCGCCCACGCGCTGTGCGAGCGACCGCGGCCCGATCTGGCCGAGTACGCCGAGGTCCCGGCCGACGGCGCCACGCCCGGGGTCGGTCAGTAGCACGCAACGTCGTGCTGCGTCGGTGAAACCTCCGACGGGACGCGCCCTTCGGGCGGCGGTCGCGCGTCCGGGTTGGTGCAGCCTGGGTCTCGGGCTACATCGGTGGGCTCCGGAGGTACCGTGGTCGACCGGTTGTACCGCTGGGCGGCGTTCCTCGTGGCCGCGACCTACGGGTTGCTGGTGTTCGGCGCGTCGGTGCGGGTGCACGGCGCCGGGCTCGCGTGCCCGGATTGGCCGCTGTGCTTCGGCGACGTGGTGCCGGCGATCGACTTCGAGGTCGGGCTCGAGTTCGGCCACCGGGTGCTGGCCGGGATCGTTTCGCTCGGGTTCCTGGCGATCGGCGGGACGGTGATCGCCAACCGGCGCCGGTTCGGCCGCGGTCCGGTCGTGCTGGTCGGGATCGCGGCGGTGGCGCTCGCGGTCCAGATCGTCCTCGGCGGGCTGACGGTGCTGCACCTGCTCGCCGAGTGGACGGTCGCGAGCCACCTGCTGGCCGGCAACACGTTCTGCCTGCTGCTCCTGCTGCTGACGCTGTCGCTGCGCGACGCGGTGGTGCCGGGGGCGGCGATCCGCGAGCCGGTGTCCCTCGGCCAGCGCGCGGCGGCCCTCGCGCTCGCGCTGCTGGTGCCGACGCAGCTCGCGGTCGGCGGACTCGTCTCGTCGTCGTTCGCCGGGCTCGCCTGCGGCACCTGGCCCACCTGCGACGGGGTGTCGTGGTTCCCCACCTGGTCGGGGCCGGTCGGGCTGCAGCTCGTCCACCGGTCGGTCGCGTACGCGATCGTCGGCGCGGCGGCGTTCGGGCTGCTGGTCGCGCGGCACGGGCGGGCGGGTCGCGCGGCGATGCTGGTCGCGGTCGCGGTCGCGGTCCAGGCCACGATCGGGATCCTGAACGTGTGGTGGCGGCTGCCGGTCGAGGTCACCCTCGCGCACACCGCGGGGGCGGCGGCGGTGGTCCTGTCCACCACCTGGCTCAATCACGAGGTCTGGCGGGCGCCGCTCGGGTCTGCCCACGGCGTCGGGTCGATCGGCGTCTCGGCGGTCGACGGCTCGAAGGGAGCTCCGATGGTGGAGGCGCGATGAGCGGCATGCCGGACGTGGTCGACCAGCTCGACGAAGCCGCCGAGCGGACCTGGTCCGAGTCGGCGCGGCTCCTGCTCGACATCGCGCGCCCGCGGGTGGTGGCGCTGGTGGTGTTCACCGGGCTGCCGGCGCTGCTGCTCGGCAAGCAGGAGTGGCCGTCGGTGTGGACCGCCGGGTGGGTCCTGTTCGGTACGGCCCTCGCGGGGGGCGCGTCGAGCGCGTTCAACGCGTACGTCGAGCGGGAGACCGACGCGCGGATGGCGCGGACCCGCAACCGGCCGCTGCCGGCGGCGGCGGTGCTCCCGGGGATCGTGGTCGGGTACGGCGTGTCGTTGACCGTGGTGTCGACCGTCGTGCTCGCGGCGATGGGCGGGGCGCTGGCGGCCGCGATCGGCCTCGCGACCATCGCGTTCTACGTCGGCGTGTACACGATGTGGCTCAAGCCGCGCACCCCGCAGAACATCGTGATCGGCGGCGCGGCGGGCGCGACGGCCCCGTTGATCGCGTCGGCCGCGGCGGACGGGCACGTGTCGCTCGCGGCGTGGCTGCTGTTCGCGATCATCTTCCTGTGGACCCCGCCGCACTTCTGGGCGATCGCGATCTTCCGGCGCAAGGAGTACGAAGCGGCCGGGTTCCCGATGATGCCGTCGGTCGTCGGCGACCAGGCCACCCGGTGGCGGTCGCTCGGGTATGCGCTGCTGCTCGGTCCGGTCACCCTTGCCCCGGTCGCGCTCGGGTACCTCGGCGGGCTGTACGCGGTCGTCGCGGCGGTGGCCTGGGCGCTGTTCGTGGCGCGGATCATCCACTCGATGGTCGCGCGGCGGCCGGTGATCGACCACCGGGTGTTCAAGGAGTCGATCCTGTACCTGGCGGCCGTGTTCTTCGCGATGTTCGTCGATGCAGGCCTGCGGTAGTGCGCAACAACCGGATGCATCGGGCAGTTGGTGAGTAACCGGCCCGACGATCGGACCCTGCAACCGTTGGTCGGTTGCCGCGGCACCGACGACGGGAAACCTGGAATGGCCCGGACCGCCTCACCCGGTGGTCCACTCGAGGAACGTGGAATGGACATGGTTCGGACCCTCGTGGTTTGTCTCGTTGCGCTGTCGGCAGGTTGCTTCCGGCCGTACGAGCACGATCCGATCCAGGTGAACGAGCGGTACACGCTCAAGTACAAGGAGCCGTGCTCGGCGTGGCTCCGGAGCCCGAAGACCGGGTACCTGTACTGCTCGTCGCCGGCGTTCACGGTCGAAGCGCCGGGAGCGGCGACGGCGGCGGCGGCCCCGACGTTCACCTCGAAGACGTCCGGCGAGACGGACGAAGCGTCGCTCAAGGCGCACGGTGAGCAGGTCTACGGCGCGATCTGTACCACCTGCCACCAGGCGGACGGCAAGGGCACCCCGGGCGCGTTCCCTCCGCTCGCCGGCTCGGGCTCGTTCTACGGAGACCCGAAGAACCACGCCAAGATCATCGTGAACGGCCTGTCCGGCGCGATCACCGTCCAGGGCGTGGCGTTCAACGGGGTGATGCCGCCGCAGGGCTCCGCCCTGTCCGACTACGACATCGCCGCGGTCGCGACGTTCGAGCGGCTGTCGTGGGGCAACAACGACGGAATCGTTCTCCCCGAGGACGTGGCCTCGGTGCGTTGATGATGATCCCGGATGCCGGCGCGAACGACGGCCCGCGTCCGACTGGGGGCACCGAGGTCGCTGGCGCGCCGTCGTGGGTGATGGTCGTGTCGGGGGTGGTGTGCGCGGTCGTCGCGCTGCTGATCCTCGGCCCACGGCCCGCCGGCGTCGCCGGGGCGATCGAGGTGGGGTTCCTGCCGTGGCTGAACGCCGGCATCAACGCGATCACCACCGGGGTGCTCGTCGCCGGGTTCATCGCGATCAAGCAGCGGAAGATCGCGCTCCACCGCGCGCTGATGACCACCGCCCTCGGGTGCAGCGCGCTGTTCCTGATCTCGTACGTGGTGTACCACTGGTTCTCCCTCGGCCCGACCCACTACGATGGGCCGGGGCGGCTCGTGTACCTGGTGATCCTGTTGACCCACGTGGTGCTCGCGGCCCTGATCCTGCCGGCCGCGCTCACCACCTGGCTCCGCGGGTACTCGGGACAGATCGAGGCGCACCGCAGGATCGCGCCGCGAACCCTCGCGGTGTGGCTGTACGTGACGATCACCGGCGTGGTGATCACCGTGATGGCGCACGGATGAGTCCCACCGTGGCCGAATTCACCCCCGCCCGGAC
>JBEBJW010000481.1:0-5848 GCA_040079715.1 Myxococcota bacterium
CCCCCGAGCTGGAACCCCGACGCCCCCGGCGCCGACGACCTCGCGACCCCGTACGGGCAGCTGTGGGCGGTGATCACCGCCGAGGCCGACCCGAACGTCGACGGGACCCTGGTCCAGTCGCTCGGCGCCGCGGCGGACGCGCTCGGCATCCCCCAGTTGCCGGAGTAGCCATGTGGTGGATCCTCGCCGGGTGCGGACCGGAGCCGCTCGACGTGTTCCTCGCGTTGCCCGCCGACTTCGAAGGGTTCCGCGACTGGGAGACGTTCGCGCCGGTCGGCGACGGGCACGGCGAGGTCCAGCGGACGATCTACGCCAACGACCGCGCGCTGTCCGACGACGCCGCGTTCGTCGTCGGCAGCGTGATCGTCAAGGTGTCGGAGCTCCCCGACGGGCCGGTGACCCACGCGATGGCGCGCCGGGCCGACGACTACAACGTCAACGGCGCGGTCGGGTGGGAGTGGATGGAGCTCGACCACGTCGACGCCGCGGTCCCGCGGATCGTGTGGCGCGGGGAGGCTCCGCCGGAGGGCGAGGAGTACGCCCTGTTCGGCGACGGCGACACCGGCGCCAGCGCCCCCGCCACCGGCGACTGCAACACCTGCCACGGCGCCGCGTTCGCGAACCAGTACGTGTTCTCGGTGCCCCTCGGCGGTTAGGACCACGCCATGCAGGCGCACGATCTCGACCCGACGATGGTTCGACGGCTCCGCCGGGCGGAGTACGACCGGCTGGTGGTCGCCGGAGCGTTCGGAGACGAGCGACTCGAGCTGATCGACGGGGTGATCGTCCGGAGGTCTCCACGAGGTACCCGGCACGCGACCATCGTTCGCCGCCTGAACAAGGCGTTCACGCTGGCGGTGGGGGACCGGGCGGAGGTCCAGATCCAGTTGCCCCTCGCGCTGGACGACACGTCGGAGCCCGAGCCGGACCTGTCGATCGTGCCGGTCGGACAGTACCTCGACGCCCACCCGACCACCGCGTGGCTGGTGGTCGAGGTGTCCGAGTCGTCCGCCCGGTACGACCTGCGGGTCAAGGCGGCGCTGTACGCCAGGGCCGCGATCCCCGAGCTGTGGGTGATCGATCTCGGAGCCAGGGTGGTCCACGTCCACCGCGAGCCGCGCCCGGACGGTACCTGGGCCACCGTCACCCGGGTCGGACCCGGTGAGGCGCTCGTCCCGACCGCGATCGACCGCGTCGCGATCGACAGCGCCGACCTCCTCCCCCCACCGGCGGAAATCCAACCCCGCCAGTCGTGATCCACGGTGGGCGGTGGCCTGTGCCCGGGGTAGGTCGCGAGCGATGATCTCCGACCCGACCCCCGACGGCGAACGCCTCGAGCAGATCCTGCTCGACCGGTTCGGGTTCCGGGCGTTCCGGCCCGGCCAGCGGGAGATCGTCGCCCACCTGGTGAACGGCGGCGACGCGCTGGTGGTGATGCCGACCGGGGCCGGCAAGTCGCTGTGCTTCCAGGTCCCCGCCCTCGCCCGCGGCGGCCTCGCGGTGGTGGTCAGCCCGCTGATCGCCCTGATGAAGGACCAGGTCGACGGCCTGACCGAGCTCGGGGTCAAGGCCACGTTCCTGAACAGCTCGATCCCGCGCGACGAGTACGAGCGGCGGTCGGATCTCGTGCGCCGGGGCGAGATCGAGCTGCTGTACGTCGCGCCCGAGCGGTTCACCCCCGCGTTCACCTCGTGGCTCGCCCGGCTCGACGTGCGGCTGCTCGCGATCGACGAGGCGCACTGCCTGTCGCAGTGGGGCCACGACTTCCGCCCGGAGTACCTCAAGCTCGGCCGGGTCCGCGAGGCGCTCGGGCGGCCGGTGACCGTCGCGCTGACCGCCACCGCCACCCCCGAGGTCCAGCAGGACATCGTCAAGACCCTCGGGATCGACGAAGGGCGGCGGTTCGTCCGCGGGTTCGACCGGGAGAACCTCGTGCTGGAGGTGCTCGCGGTCAACGGTCCGAAGGACAAGGACGTCCATCTGCCGGAGCTGGTCGTCCCCGGGCCGACGATCGTGTATTGCTCGACGCGCAAGAACGCAGAGCGTGCGACCAGCGCGCTGCGCGCCGCCGGGGTCCGGGCCGGGCTGTACCACGCCGGCCTCGACGCGGGCGAGCGGACCCAGGTCCAGGACGCGTTCATGGACGGGCGGATCCCGGTCGTGGTCGCCACCAACGCGTTCGGGATGGGCATCGACAAGCGCGACATCCGCACGATCGTCCACTACGACATGCCCGGCACGGTCGAGGCCTACTACCAGGAGATCGGGCGGGCCGGCCGCGACGGGCGCTCGTCGCGGGCGCTGCTGCTGTACGCGCCGATCGACCGGCGGATCCACGAGTTCTTCATCGACAACGCCCACCCGCCGGCGGCGTGGGTCCACGACCTGTGGAAGTGGCTCGTCGCCCGGAACGAGAACCCGGTGTTCGCCTCGGTCGAGACGATGTCGGCCGCCCTGCCGAGCGACGCCGGCGAGCGGGCGGCGGCGAGCTGCGTCCACATCCTGGTCCGCGAGGGGCGGGTCCGGCGGATCGCGCCGTCGGACCGGTCGGCGTACGTCCGGGTGCTCGCGCCCACCGCCAGCGGGCTGTCCGGGATGCGGGCGAAGGTCTGGTCGCTGCTCGACCACCGCGAGGTCGGCACCGGCGGGATCCTCCAGTTCCACCCCGAGGGGTGGTGCGCCGAGCTCGGGATCGACCGCGAGCAGCTCACCGCGGCCCTCCGCGGCCTCGAGGACCGCGGGCTCGTCAAGTACCAGGCGCCGGAGCGCACCGGCGGCGTCGAGCTCGTCGACCCGAACCGCCCGCTCGAGCTCGACGAGAAGCGGATGCGCGACCGTCGGAGCCGCGAGTACACCAAGCTCGACCGGATGGAGGCGTACGTCGCGGCCGATTGCCGGCGGCGGTACGTGATCCAGTACTTCGGGGAGGAGCCCCCGTTCGCGGCCTGCGGGACCTGCGACGGCTGCCGGTCGGGCCGGGCGGCGTCGGACGAGCCGCGCGCGCTGACCCCGGACGAAGATCAGGTCGTGCTGAAGCTCCTGTCGTGCGTCGCGCGGATGGAGCGCCACTCCGGCAAGGCCGGGTTCGGGGTCGATCTGGTGGCGAAGGTCGCGACCGGCAGCCGGGAGAAGAAGGTGGCCCAGTGGGGGTTCGACCAGCTCTCGACCTACGGGATCCTCGCCCAACCGACCAGCGCGATCTGGAGCGTCGGGGAGGTGGCGGATCTCGTCGGCGCGCTGTTCGACGCCGGGGCATTGTCGGCCGACTACATCACCCGGACGATGGAGGGCCACAACGTCACCTACAAGGAGGTCAAGCTCACCGAGCGAGGCTGGGAGCTGATCCGACGCAAGGCCGACGGGTTCCGGATGGTGTTCCCCCACGCGTCCAAGTTGACCCGAAAGCAAGCAGCCGCGCCGGCGTCGGCGTCGGGGGTCCCGGGCGATCTCGTGGCGATGCTCCGGGACGTTCGCCGGCAGCTCGCCGAGCAGAAGGGCGTCCCGGCGTACGTCGTCGCGTCGAACCGGACCCTCGAGGAGATGGCGCGGACCCGCCCCACGACCCGGCGGGCGATGCTCGACGTCCACGGGATGGGCCACGCGCGGTGGGCCCAGTACGGTCAGGCGTTCGTGGACGCGATCCGGACCTGGAACGCCTGAGGTTACGGGGAGGCTGGCGGTCGGTCTCCCGCCGTGGCACCATCCGGACCGGAGGACCCCACCACCGTGTTGCTGCTCGCGGCCATCACCGCGCACGCCGGTCTCGGCGTCCCCGCGCATCCGCTCGACCCGGACCCGGACCCGGACCCGGGCGCAGACGATGGGTCCACGGTCGATCCGCGGGATGGATCGGTCGGCTCGGTCGGGTCGGTCGGATCGATCGGCGGGGGGCCCACCACGGGCGCTCCGGGTGGGGCCGGGCCTGCGCCGGTCGTCGGCGGAGACGAGGCGCCCGTCGGCGCGTGGACCGACACGGCCGCGCTGTACTCGTCGTCGCACCAGCTGCTGTGCTCCGGGGTGTTGGTCGCCCCGAACGTGGTGCTCACCGCGGGCCACTGCGCGTTCTCGCTCGACCACGTGGTGCTCGGTACGAACAACCTGCGGCGCGGCGGCGAGCAGATCGCGATCGTCGACATGATCCAGTACCCGGACTCGCTCGACACCCTCGACGGCACGGTGCTGATCCTCGAGCACGACGCCACGATCACCGCCCCCCGCCGGATGGCCCTCGATTGCGAGGCGGACCAGTACGTCACCGCCGGCGCAGACGTGGTGATCGCCGGGTTCGGCGCCACCGACACCTGGGCCACCGAGTGGACGAACGACCTGCACGAGGCGTTCACCACGATCCGCGACCCGGTGTGCGCCGATCTCGACGCCGGCTGCAACGAGGCCGTGTCGCCCGGGGGCGAGCTGATCGCCGGCGGCGACGGGATCGACTCGTGCAGCGGCGACAGCGGCGGCCCGCTGTACCTGCGCACCCCGGTCGGAGACCTGCTGGTCGGGATCACCAGCCGGGGCGCGCTACCGTTCGACACCCCGTGCGGCGACGGCGGGATCTACGTCCGGGCCGACGCGCTGGCGGAGTGGGTCGAGGCCGAGGCGGGGATCACCCTGCCCCGCCCGGACTGCACCGGGTACAACTACCGGCCCCGGCCCGAGGTCGAGCCGGTCGAGGTCCCGGTCGGCGGCAGCGCGATCGCGGTGATCGACCCGAACGACCCGGACGCCGACCAGACCCACACGTTCCGGATCACCGCCGCGCCGACCCACGGCATCGCGACGCTCGACCGCGGGCCCGGCGGCGCAGGCGGCGCGGTGCTGTACCTCGCCCCGGCCGGGTGGACCGGCGACGATGCGCTCACCGTCACCGTGACCGACGACGGCGACCCGGCGCAGGCCGCCGACGTGGTGGTCCCGGTGCGGGTCGTGGGGGTCGAGGTGATCGAGCCGGGCGGCTGCGCGACCGGCGGCGCGGGGGCGACCGGGCTCGCGTCGGTGGCGGCGATCGTGGCGCTCGTCGGCCGCCGACGGCGGTGATCGTCCGCGTGCGCGCGCTCGCGGGCTGCGCTGTGTTCGCCAGCGCTGTGTTCGCCAGCGCTGGGCTCGCGGGCTGCACGGTCCTCGGGACGTCGAACCCGGTGGTGGAGGCGCTGCCGGTGCGGGTCGCCGCCCTGTGGGATCCGACGGCGGTGGGCCAGACCGTGGTCGTGGGGCCGGTGGTGGTCACGAGCCCGCGGACGGTCGACGGCGGCTCGTTCTGGGTCGCGGACCCGGAGGGGGGACGCCGCTCCGGGCTCCGGATCGACCTCGGACCGGGGATCGAAGCGCCGCCGTCGACAGGCGTGGAGTGGGCGCTGACCGGGACCGTGGTCGCGACCGATCCCCCGGCGCTCGCGCTGGCCGACGACGCTGACGCCGACGTGTTCGACGCTGGCTCGCTCGACCAGGGCTCGCTCGACGAGGCCCCCGACCCGGTGGTCGCCCCGTACGCCGACGATCCCGAGCTCGCCGGTGCGCTGGTCCACGCCGGCCCGCTGACCGTGACCAGCCCGCCGGATCCGCTGGGCCGGGCCGACACCTCGCTCGGGGTCGCGATCGGCGGCCGGTTCGGCGTGTCGCCCGGATGGAACCGGACCGGCGAGCTCACCGGGATCCTCGACGGAGACGCGATCTCCGCCCGGTCGCCCGACGACTGGACCGGGGACCTCGACGGCGATCCGCCGCTCGACGTCGGCCTCGACGCGCTCGGGACCCTGGCGGACGGCGCGTCGGTCACGATCGGCGACCTGGTCCTCGCGACGCCGTGGAGCCGCGACCTGCGCGAGGCGGTGGTCCAGGACCCGAC
>JBEBJW010000482.1:0-5845 GCA_040079715.1 Myxococcota bacterium
TCGCTGACCTGCTGCTCGCGGTCCTCGATCCGGACCCCGACGATCCGCCGGTCCCCCTCGGTCGCACCGTCGGCCTCGATCACTCCGACCGCCCGGTTCCCGAGCCGCAGATCCACCCCCGGGGTCTCGGCTGCGCGCTGCCGGAGCAGCGGATCGAGCTTCTCCCGCCGGATGTTGTAGGCGAACGGGCCGTCGGGAGCGTCGTCGATCCACCCGCCCGGGGTGTGGTCGCGCAGCAGCGTCCGCACCCCCCCGGCCGACTCGATCGGCGCCTCGATCCCGAGCCGACGCATGGTCGGGAACGCGCTCGGTCGGATGTAGTGGCTGCAGAGGGCCTTGTAGGCCTGCGGATCGGTCGACCGCTCGAGCAGGGCGACCTTCAGCCCGTGTCGAGCGAACAGGATCGCGGCGGAGCTCCCGGCGAGTCCGCTGCCGACGATCGCCACGTCGTAGTCGTTCATCTCGGTGCCTCCGACGCACTCGCCACATCGGCGAGAGGTGGCGCAGTCCTCTACCGTGTGATCCCGCTGTACGTCAACGATTCAGGCTCGGTACGATGATATCCAACGTTTTTGCTCATGAATGGTCGAATCGACCGACTTCGCCGATCGCGGCACCGAACGTGGGACACGGCGGTCTCGCGGACCCTGGACTTCGCCGCTGGTGCGAGTTTTCCTGGGTTCGGAATCCGGGTGTGCGACGGCGGTGCCGGTGTAGAATGACGGGTAAAGCTATATCATGGACGGATTTTCCGCAAGCGCGATACAAAGGTAGACTCGATTCGATAGGTCGGATACGGTGGCGAAACCGAATGGAACGGCGGCGGGAGTACTGAGAAAATTAGGTTCTTACCTAAATCTTGATCCAGGCCCTACTTTGGGTTTCCGCGACTGATCGCTGCGTCATGGTTTAGTCGAACGCGACCCCGGTTGGTTTTCCGTTCCGCCATCATTCGATGGTTGGTGTGGAGGCCTATGTTCAACACCGCATCAGTGGTGCGTCAACCGCGATGGTGCAACTTTGACGACCTTCGAGCCACGCTCAACCACCGATCCATCCCCGTCCCGCGGCGGTGCGGAGCTGGTCGCACTGTTGGCGAAGTACGACGACATCGCGCGATTCATGTCGTCGGGCGCGCGCGCCCACGTGGCTGGGTTGAGCGCGGAGACCTTCCGTTGGCCCACGTCGCCGATCGCCGCTCACGACGACTTCGCGAGGGTTCTCCCCCGCCTGCCGATCGCAGAGCTGGCGCGGGCGCAGCGCGCAGCGGGACGGCCCGCGCTCGAACCAGCGATTCGTCGGTTCTGGGTTCATCAGCACCGGCGAGCGACTGCGCTGCTGGCCGAGCCCACGGCCTCCGGACCGCTCCGGGCGATGGCGTCGCTGCTGGAGGTGGTGACGTTCCCGCTCGCCGCGTTCGAAGACGATCCCGTCCCGACCTACTACTCGTACTCCGACGTGCGGGTCCTCGACTGGTACCTCGGGCCGGATCGCGCCGTGGACCAGCTGCTACGGCGTGCGGTCACCGGGATCCACTTCACGTTGCTGGACCTGATCCGGTTCGAAGCAGAATCTCTGACCGGGGTCGAGCAATCGAGCGACGCGCGGCTCGACCGGGGTCGGGTCGTCAGTCGCCTCGACGCCCTCCACAAGGCCGTGACGGCCTGTCACGCGCTCCGGGTCGCGGTGCCCGGCGCGGCGGTCGACCGCAGCGCCGGCCCCCGTCCGTTCGAGACGGTCCAGGAGTACGCCCAGGAGCCGTCGCGGGTCAGCGCGATGGTCCAGTTCACCGGGCTGCCACAGACTTCGTTCCACGACGAGGTGCTGTTCCTGCGGGCGATCCACGTCGCTGAGTTCTGCTTCCTCGGGATCCGCGTGTCGGCGAACCGGGCATCGGACGCACTGGGCTCCGATCGGTTCCCGGAGGCCGCCGGAGCCCTGGGGCAGGCGGTCGCGTTCGCCACCGTCCTGTACCAGCTGTTCCTGTGCGTGCGGACGATGCCACCCGAGCACTTCCTCGACTTCCGCAAGGCCACCGGTCGGGCGAGCGCAGTCCAGTCGCTGAACTTCCAGTTGATGGAGATCGCGCTCCGAGGGCCGAACCCGCAGAAGCGCGAGGTGTTCGACCAGGTGGATCACCTCCGGGATCTGCGGGCACACCACGCGGCCTGCGCCCCGCTGTCGATGTCCCTCCATCGGGTCGACGGCTCGCACCCGGGCCACGCCGAGGTCCGCGACGCCGCACGGCTGCTCGATCGCCGGCTATTGAACTGGCGAGGACTCCACCTCGCGTTCGCGCTGACCTACCTCCCGCCGGCCAGCGCTGGGACCGGCGCCACCGAGGGCGCGCCGTACCTCGAGCGGTTCCACCGGGCCGGCCTGTTCGTCGACACCCGGGTGGAGCCGGAGGACGCCGCTGAAATGTTCCCGGATCGACCAGATCTCCAGCGGATGTTCTGCGGTGGCGAATCGCACCCGGTGGCGATGGCTCCCCACCGGGTGGAGGAGCCCGCGTGATCCCGGCGTTGCCGGAGGTCGCGTTCGGGGCCGGGTACGCCGCGCAGGTCGGCCTGCCGTTCGGGTGCGCGGTGATCCGCGGGGTGGTGCGCGAGGCCGTTCGCGGGGCGGTGCTGGACGGCGTGGCGCACGGACCTCCGGTCGGGAGCTCGGTCGCCCGCGAGCGGATCGCTGCGTTCGACCTCCAGTTCGAACAACACGGTCACAAGTGCCCGCTGTCGCACCAGCTCCGTCGGTTCGAGGCGCGCGGACCCACCAGCTCCGACCCGCTGGTGAACGCGTTGCTGGTCTGTGAGCTCACCTCGGGGTTGCTGATGGGGGTCCAGGACCTCGGGGCGATCCGCGGCGGGATCCGGCTCGACGTGGCCGCCGCCGGGGATACGTTCGCCGGCGCCCGCGGCGCGATCGGTTGCCGTGACGGAGAGCCCGTGGTGTGCGACGGAGAGGGGATCGTCGCGTCGTACTTCCAGGGGCCGGATCTTCGGACCAGCCTGACCCCGGCGAGCACCGACCTCGTGCTGTTCGTGTTCTCGGCCCCGGGGATCGACCGATCGGCCCTGGTGGACGCGCTCGCTGGCGCCAGCCGCTGGTTCGCCCCCCCGGGTGTCGGCACCACGTTCGTCGGGCGGGTGTCGGATCCGCATCGGACCGCGGCCGCCGAACCCACGACCCCATCCGGAGCGTTCACGTGAAACTGTTGGCATTCTCCGCGTCGTTGCGCGCGCACTCGTTGAATCGGAAGCTGATCCTGGCCGCGACGGAGCTGGCGCGTGCCCGGGGGATCGAGGTCGATCTCGCGGAGTTCCGCACGTTCGACATGCCGATGTACGACGGCGACGTCGACGAGGCCACCGGCCTGCCGCCGGGGGCGTTGGCCCTCTGTCGGCGGATCGAGGCGGCGGACGCCGTCATGATCGCGAGCCCCGAGTACAACTACTCGATCCCCGGCGTGCTCAAGAACGCGATCGACTGGGTGTCGATGGCGGATCCGACGCCGCTGAAGGGCAAGCTCGGCCTGCTGCTGTCGGCGTCGCCGTCGGTGGTGGGCGGGATCCGCGGGCTGTGGCAGCTCCGGATCCCGCTCGAGGGCTGCGGGATGTTCGTCCACCCTGAGATGTTCACGGTCGGTGCTGCATACGAAGCGTTCGACGCCGAGGGACGGCTGCTCGATCCCAAGGCGGTCCAGCGGCTCGATCGCGTGGTGGGGGAGTTCCGGGACGTGGTGGCGGCGATGGCGGGACGCGCGCCCGCTTAGCCAGCGGTGACGCTGGGCGGGACGGGCGGTGTCCGAACGGTGGTCCGCCCTGGAACGACGGTGCACGCCCTGAACATCGCCCTCCACGTGAGCTCCGGCGCCCTCGCGCTCCTGATCGGCCTCGCGCCGCTGGTCTCGGCCAAGGGAGGGGCGCGGCACCGGCGCTTCGGGCGGATCTTCGCCGGGCTGTCCGGGGTGACCCTGGTGTGCGCCGTGCTCGGCCTGGTCCTCGCCGATCAGCCCCCGGCGCTGGCCGCGGTCACGCTCACCGTCGGGTACCAGTACCTCGGGAGCTGGCGCGCGCTGCGCCTGCGGACGCCGCCCGGGGTGGTCGACGCGGCGCTCGCGCTCGGGGCGCTCGGCCTCGGCGCGTGCGTGCTCGCGAGCCGTCGGCCGGGGTCGGACGCGTTCCCGCCGGCCGTCGCGTACGGCACGCTCGGGTGGCTCGCGGCGGTGGCGGCGTACGACCTGTCCCGACCGCTGTGGGGATCGCAGTGGCTGCGGGTCCGGACCCTCGACCACGGGCTCAAGCTGGTGGCGGTGTACTTCGGGATGGCGTCGGCCGGGGCGGGCAACCTCCTGCCCGGCCTGCGCCCGTGGGGCCAGATCGTGCCGAACGTGCTCGGGGTGCTGGTGATGCTCGGGTTCGCGCTGGCAGCCGCGCGCCGGTCGGCCGCCGCCCGGTTACCGGTTCCCATGACCCCGGCGTAGGCATCGCCAGCACCCCGTGAACCCCCGCCCGACGACGCTGTCGCGGTGGGTGGTCGTCCGTTCCACCATCGGGTCCGGACCGCGGGGCACAGCGATGCCCTCGTACGTCCGTACGCCTGCCGTGCCCCCGGCCGGAGCCCCTGTGCTCCGAGGTCGTCGTGTCGGCTGTGGTGTGGGTCGTGTCGTGTCCGGTGTCCGAGCCTCCCGAGCTCGTCCGTCGGTGTCCGTCGTGTGGTCCGGTGGCGCACCTGCCCACCGGGCGGTTCCGGGTGAACGCCAGCGGTCGTCGGCTGGACGTGTGGTTGTTGTACCGGTGCGCGGGCTGCGATCGGCCGTGGAAGCGGCCGGTGCACGAGCGGATCTCGGTCGACGCGCTGCCGCCGGCGCTGCTGGCCCAGTACGAAGCGAACGACGCGGCGCGGGTGCTGGCGGTGGCGTCGGTCGGGGCCGGGGTGGTGCCGCCGGACGTGGTGGTCGACGGTCCGCGGTGGGACGGGGTGTCCCGGGTGATCCTGCGGGTGCCGACGCCGGTGGCGGCGCGGCTGGACCGGGTGGTCGCGGTGGGGCTCGGCGTCCCGCGCAGCCAGGTCCGGGCGCTGATCGAGACGACGGCGCGGTGGTCGCGGCCGCCGGTCGACGGGACGGCGCTCGGGGCCCGGCGGATCCGGCTCACCGGGTAGCCCCCCCGCACCGGTTCGGGTGGCGCCCCCGACAGGAATCGAACCTGTGACCCGCGGCTTAGAAGGCCGCTGCTCTATCCGACTGAGCTACGGGAGCGATGCCCCCGACAGGATTCGAACCTGTGGCCCACGGCTTCGAAGGCCGTTGCTCTATCCATCTGAGCTACGGGAGCGGCACCCCTCACGTACCCACGTTGGGTCCCCGATGGCCAGCCCGTTCGGGGTTAGTCCACCCGAATGTCGTTCGCCGATCGCGTCGCCCGGCTCCCCAGGCTCGGGCTCGGGTTGTCCACCGAGCACGGCGCCGGTGCGTCCGGGCTCGACCCCGTCGCCCTGCGCGACCGCCGCCCCGACCTCGTCGCGTTCCTCGAGCTCGGCGCCGACGTCGCCCGCGGCCTCGACGCCGACGCCGACGCGTGGATCGCCCGCGGCTGGCCCACCACCTACCACTTCCTCGACCTGAACCTCGAGGAGCCCGAAGACCTCGACCCCGACTGGCTCGCCGCCACCGTCGCGCTCGCCCGCCGGAGCCGCGCCGCCTGGCTGTGCGGCGACGCCGGCCTGTGGCACGTCGGACCGCGGGATCGCGGCCACGGGACCCTGCTCCCTCCGATCCTGTGCGCGGCCCGCGTCCGGACCCTGGCCGACGCCGTGGTCGCCCTCCGCGAGGCGTCCGGGCTCG
>JBEBJW010000483.1:0-5840 GCA_040079715.1 Myxococcota bacterium
GACGCGCCCGCGGGCCAGCCGGGCGCGCGCATCCCGCCGAGGCGCGACGCGGTCCGCTGGAACTCGTCGTGCAGCTCGCCGAGCCGCTCGCACATCCGCTCGATCCCGGCCGCGGTGTGGGTTCCGGAGGTGGCGCGGTCGAGCAGCGCCACGAGCTGGTTCCGGGTCGCCTGCGACCACAGGTCCTCCTGCTCGGCGTACCACAGCCACGCGAGGGCGAGCCGGTGCTGGTCGACCCACGCCGGCCCGAGGCGCTCGGCGGCCGCCCGGCAGGCTCGGCGCGCGTCGCGGTGCGCGTCGTCGATCGCGACGAGATCCTGGGCCCACTCGTCCCGGACCTGCGCCGCGAGCCCGAGCACCTCGCCCCGGTACACGTCCTGCCCGCGGAACCGGGCGCCGTCGAAGCTGCGGGTCCCGGTCGCGAGCCCGAGCAGCGACCGGAGCTCGTCGACGTGGCGGCTGCGGCGGGTGCACAGCGCGCGGGTCTCCGGCCCGTGCCGAGCGGCGAGTGCGGTCACCAGCGCGTCGTCCGTCATCGCCGCGGTCGGGCCGGCGGCGATCCACGCCTCCACGTCAGCGACCCCGATCGTCACGTAGTCGTGGACATGGATCGCGGGCAGCACCTCCACTGCGTCGTCCGGTGCGTCGTCCGCGCCGCGCGGTGCGGCGTCGGCCGGCATCCCGAACCTCGTCCGGTTGACCCGCTCGGTCATCGCGCGTCGGAGCCGCTCCGGGTCGGCGAACAGCGACCACGCGGGTCGATCGTCGCGCGGCGCGGCCACGTACGGCGCCTTCGCGCTGTCTTCGCGGGTCCGCCCGTCCGGGTGGGTCGCCCACATCGCCGGCGGCGGCGCCTCGTCCGCGAACAGGCGCAGGTGCGGATCCGGCGGGTCGGCGCGCGCGATCCGCGGCAGGTGCGGGTGGGTCACCTCGATCCGGGTCAACGCGTCGGACTGCGCGCGGTACAGGTCCGCCGGGTACGACCCGCGACCGACCTGGCCCTGGTGCCGGAGCAGCGCCGCGTCGAACGCCGCGTCCGCCTGGGCCAACCGCGCGAGCGCCTCGATCAGGGCGTCGCTGCCGGCGATCGACACCGCGACCTTGTCGGCGTGCAGCTCCTGCTCGCGGGACAGGGCCCGGGCGGGCAGGTGGACCACCCACAGCAGGCCCCCGAGGGCGGCCCGGACACCGTTCAACACGAGCTGGATCAGCGCGGCCAGGATCGCGAGCCGCCCGTCGATTCCCGCCATCCCGCGGAGCAGGCGGTCGCCCGCGCCGGTCGCGCTCACCCGCTCGACGATCCCGGTGGACACGTACACCCACACCCCGAGGCGCAGGCTCGACTGGGAGAAGTGGCCGAACTCGTGCGCCAGCACCGCCACGAGCTGGTCGCGGGTGCACGCCTCGACCAGCCCGAGGCCGATCACCAGGTCCTTGCGGAGCGGTCGGACCAGGTTCGCCAGGGTGGTGTCGTACTGCACCGCGGCGGTCACCCCGGGGACCAGCAGCACCCGGCGCGGGCGCGGCGCCCCGACCCGGTCGGCGATCTCGGCGATCGACGCGTGCAGCGCCGGCTCGTCCGCGGCGGAGATCTCGAGCTCGGTCGGGTCGGAGGCGGCCTTCCGCCGGTCGAACAGCGACACCACCAGCATCGCGACCACCGGCACGCCGAACACCGCCGACACCACCCCGAGCGCGAACCGCGGGTCGTCGGTGCCGCGCAGGGTCCAGGTCAGGCCGAGGTTCGTGACGAGCAGCCCGAGCAGCGCGACGTAGAACCCGACCGTGCCGACGATCGCGGCGGCGACGACCCACGTGAGCCGGCGGTACGCGGCGGACGGGCGGGTGAGGTCCGGCGGGACCGCCTCGGGACCGGTGAGGTTCGCGCGGGCCATCCGTCCTCCGGCACGGAGCGTACCGCACCGTCCGCCGAGTGGCCGTCGCAGGTTCGCGGTCAGGGCTCCAAGAACTGCAGACCCGCGTAGACCTTGGGGTCGGCCATCACCCCGCCCGCGTGCCGGGCCCGGAGCCACGCCCGGACCTCGCGGCGCGGGATCGCGTGGACGGTGATGTCCTCCGACGCGTCGCCGCCCCCGGCCGAGACCCGCACCAGATCGAACGCGCGGAAGAACGTCAACACCTCGGTGGTCATCCCGGCGGACACCGGCCCCGACGTCAGCCACTCGACCCGCCCGGGACGCCAGCCGGTCTCCTCCTCGAGCTCGCGGGCGGCGGCGGTGGCGAGGGCCTCGGTCTCCTGGCCGGACACGTCGCCGGCGAGCCCGGCCGGCATCTCGATCACCCGCGCGCCGATCGGGGGGCGGAACTGCTCGACGAACAGGACCTCGTCGGCCGGGGTGACCGCGACGATCACCACCACGCCGGACGCGTTGGTCCGCTCGGCCCACTCCCAGCCGCGCGCGTCGCGCACCAGGCGCAGGTACTTGCCGCTCGCGAGGATCTCCGGCATCCGCCCTCCTGGTGCGAACGTTATCTGGCACGGATGGACGGAGCACCCGACGAGCGCGTCGTCGCGCTGAGCATCGACGGCTGGACCGCGGGCGACCACGTGCGGCTGCAGGTCGACGCCGAGGGCGGGGCGTGCGCGTTCGCCGACGGGATCGTGGTCGACGGCGGGGTCCGGATGGGCCTCCTCGACGCGGCGCTCGCCACCTGGCTGGGGCCGAAGGTGGGGATCGCGACCGGCCCGCTCGACCCGTGCGACGGGCTGCCGCCGGTGAACGCGCTGGCGGTCCCGCCGACCGGGTGGGCGATCGGCCTGCGCGCCGCCGCCGACACCGTCGACGTGGTGGGCCCGCTGTCGGTCCATGCGATTCCGAGCGGGGCTCCGAGCGGGTCGACAGGGTCGGGCGGGCCAGGTCCGAGCGGTCCGAGCGGGGGCCCGGAGGCGTGGTGGCACCTCCACGTCGACGGGGTCGAGTCGGGGACCGGGTTCGTGGTGTTCCACCACCCGGACGGCGCGCCGCCGACGCGGTTCGCGGTCCGGATCGAGCCCGGGCTGGTCGTGCCGGCGGCGTCGACCACGACCGTGGCGACCGGCGGGGTGGTGGTGGTCGGGTACCCGTCGACGGTGTCGTTCGCCGAGGCCCAGCCGGACGGTGTCGCGTCGGTGATCGGGGCTGGGGAGAACCTGGTGGTGATCGGGCGTCGGCCGGGGGTCGCCGACGCGGTGGTCCGATCCGGATCGTCGGTCGCTCCGGTCCGGGTCGAGGTCGTCGGGCCGCCGGGCCCCGTCCCGGGCGAGATCCTCGTCCCGATCGGTCACCGCCGGGTGGTGATCGCCGACCATCCGATCCGTGCCGCATGGATCGGTGACGAATCTCTTGCAACTGCCGAGATTCGGCGGGAGCGGCTGATCGTCCGCGGGCTGGCACCGGGGCGGACCGCGGTCGGGATCGCGCTCGAAACCGGCGAGGTGGTGGCGGTTCCGCTCGCCTGCGGCCATTGACCGCGGTCGACGAAGCGTCGCGGCGGAGCTACGTTGGCCCGTCCGCGCGCAGGCAGGAGTGTTCTACATGGCGATGACGACCCCGGATCCGCGATGGATCCGGCCCACGAACCCGGGGTGGGTCGATCGGGTGGCGTGGCAGGTCGTTCGCGACGAGCGCGACACCCTGTTCGTGAAGGTGCTCGGGCTCGCGTCGCTGCTGTTGATCCCCAGCGCGATCGGTCTGTTC
Organism: Myxococcota bacterium; assembly: GCA_040079715.1. Taxonomy (GTDB): domain Bacteria; phylum Myxococcota_A; class UBA796; order UBA796; genus JACKER01. The sequence goes on from JBEBJW010000483.1 coordinate 3,699, forward strand.
CTGGCGCCCACCTGGTTGACCCTCGCGCTCGCGGTGCCGTACCTGTACCTCGTGTACGGCGGGTTCGGCGGCCGGTACATGCTGCTGGTCCACGCGCTGTGCCACCGACCTGCGTTCAACAAGGGCTGGGAGTGGCTGTTCCCGTACACCACCTGGGTGCTCGGGCCGCTGTTCGGGTCCACCCCGACCTCGTTCTTCGCGCACCACATGGGGATGCACCACCCGGAGAACAACCTCGAGAGCGACCTGTCGACCACGCTGCCGTACCAGCGCGATCGGTTCGGTCACTTCGTGCACTACTGGGCGCGGTTCTTCGTGTTCGGGCTGATCCACCTGGTGCGGTACTTCCGGCTGCGTCACCGCGACAAGTTGCTCCGCAGCCTGATGATCGGTGAGGTTGCGTGGTTTTCGGCGGTGGCGCTCGGGTTGTGGGTCGACTGGGCGGCGACGCTGGTGGTCCTGATCGTGCCGTATTGTCTGATCCGGTGGTTCATGATGTGCGGGAACTTCGCCCAGCACGCGTTCGTCGACGTGGACGACCCGGGCAACGCGTACCGGAACAGCACCTGCCTGACCAACACCCGGTACAATCACAAGTGCTACAACGACGGGTACCACATCGTCCATCACCTCAAGCCGGCGCTGCACTGGACCGAGATGGCGACCTGGTACGAGGAGCGGGTCGACGAGTTCGCGCGCCAGGACGCGGTGGTGTTCTCGGGGATCCGGAACAACCAGCAGGTGTGGGTCCTGCTGATGACGGGCCGGTACGACGTGCTGGCGGCGCACCTGGTCGACTTCCACGGGCGCTCGCTCGACGAGCGGATCGCGTTCCTGAAGGACCGGGTCCGTCGGCGTCGGGGCGAGCCGCGCGGGTTCCTCGAGCTCGAGCAGCCGCTCGCCGCCTGACGGGGCGGGAGCAGACGCGAGCGGAAGCGAACGCGCGCGCGGGGCCGAGCGCGGGGTGGGTTCTGGGATCCACGCGTGCTCCGGTGACGCCGAGCTCCGGGTGGCGTCCCGTCGCAGGAGGTGCGCCGGACGGGACCCCGGCGTCGTGCGGCGGAGCGCGGCGAGGGCTGCCGCAGGATTGGGCGGGCGGTGGGACGGGCTCGCCCCACACCCGGATGAACGCGCTCGGCCGCCCGAACGACGGCGACGACGGCCAGCACGTGGATGGACCTACGTGTCCGACGCGGAGCGCTGAAGATACGACGCGGAGATGTCCGTGCCGTCGTGGTCCACCGCTGCCCCGCTCGTCGCCGTCGTCCTGCTGGCCGTCACCTGGGCTCGGTCCCTGCCGGACGCCGTCCTGGCCGTCGTGGCGGTCGCCCTGGTGGGCGCGGTCCTCGCGGCGGTCCACCACGCCGAGGTCGTCGCGCACCGGGTCGGAGAGCCGTTCGGGTCGCTGATCCTCGCCGTCGCCGTGACCGTGATCGAGGTCGGGCTGATCCTCACGCTGATGTCCGCGGGCGGGAAGGGGAGCGCCACGCTCGCGCGGGACACCGTCTACGCGGCGGTGATGATCACCACGAACGGCATCGTCGGGATGTGCTTGCTGGTGTGCCCTGCGGCACTTCCTCGCGCACTTCAACGCCGAGGGCCTCGGGCTCACGTCGCTCCAGATCGCGCTGCTCGGCGTCACATCGGTGGTGAGCATCCTGACGGTGGCCCCCGGTCGCGCGAAGCCGCTCCAGGGCGGCGTTCACCTCGCGCTGCTGGCGGCGTTCCTGGTGCTGTCGGTCCAGCCCTGAGATCGACCTGCAGCTCGGGCCCGACCGTGGATGGACGGCAAGAGAGGCCCGTTGACCAGACCGCGCTCCGGACCGGTGGGAGGCGTCGTCCGGGGGGACCACGCCGTTCCGGCCGCTGGGGCAGTACGACCCGTCGATCCTGGTGCCGACGATCGGCGCGTTCGACGGAGACACGGGCGACGACGGGTTGTACTGGCGCGACGACCAGTGGCTCGATCTCGCGTCGGGCGGGGCAGGCGGAGCGTGAACGAACGCGGCCTCTGCTCTGCCGCAGGATTGGGCGGGCGCCGGGACGGGTCAGCGAGGTGGGTTCTGGGGATCCGCGCGTCGTGCGTCGGCGCGGAGATCCGGGTGGCGTCCCGTCGCAAGCAGGCGCCGGACGCGTGCCGCG
>JBEBJW010000484.1:0-5834 GCA_040079715.1 Myxococcota bacterium
GACGGGCGTCGTACGACGTCGAGGTGTTCGTCCGGGCCGACGGGAACCTGTTCCTCGGCGACCGGCTGGTGCTGCTGGCGGAGCTCGACGCGGCGCTCCGGGACGCGGTGGCGGCGGATCCGACCCTCCGGGTGGTGGTCGCGGCCGAGACCGGCGCCCCGTACGACGCGGTGGTCGGGGTGGTGACCGCCGCCCGGGCCCTCGGGGCGGAGCGGGTGGCGCTGTCGGTCGACGACCTCGACGGTGTGCCCCGGACCGACGATCCGCTGTTCACCGGGCCGGACGACGCGGTGGTGCTCGACGCGATCGACGCGGACCGGGCCGAGCTCCGGCCGCGCCGCCATCGGTTCCCGCAGGACCCGTACGCGAACGCGAACTCGTTCACCGCGTACACCCTGCAGTTCGGCGAGACCAAGATCGGACTCGGCTCGGTGGCGGTCGGGGTGGCGCCCCGGCTGCAGGTCGGGACGGTGCCGGCGCTCGATCTGCTCGGCGGGTTCAACCTGAACGCCAAGGCGAACCTGGTCCGCGAGGGTCCGGTCGACGCCGCGATCCTCGCCCAGTACTACTACGCGCCGCTGACGAAGATCCTGTCGTCGTCGTCGGCGGATCTGTGGTTCCCGGGCGACGAGACGACGATCGCGGTGTCGTACCTCGGGCTCGGCGCGACCACCTCGGTCCAGCTCGCCGATCCGTGGTCGGCCCACCTCCAGCTGTACTGGGCCCGCCCGTCGGCGACGGGCGACATCGCGTTCGACGACCTGCCGTCGGTGCTGCTCCCGGGCCTGTCGCTGGGGGAGACGGCGTCGCTCGGGCTCGGGGTCAGCGGAGACCTCGCGGTGGTGAACCTCGCGACGGATCTCCGGTTCAACCGGCGGGACAGCGTGTTCGCCTGGCTGCGGTACCCGTTCTACGGCAAGGTCCGCGGCCGGACCACCGGCGAGATCGACGGGTTCGACGCGCTGTCGAACGCGGAGTTCATCGTCGCGTACGGCGACTTCGTCCCGTTCGCCGACAGCTACTCGGTCGCGATCGGGTACCAGGCGTCGTGGCGCCACGTCGAGGCCCGCGCCGGCGTCGGGTGGTCGGCGGTGCCCGGCGCGTGGCTGCTCCAGGCGTTCGAGCTGTCGTACCGGTTCGGCGGGGCGACCCGGCGGGAGGAGCGCAAGATCCACCAGGGGTACCGCCAGGACGCGCTGTAGGCCGCGGGCAGCCTGCAGGTTCCCTACAGGTTCCGCAGCGTGAAGTCCGACAGCGCGTCGAACGTGGCCTCGGGCACGTCGACGAACTCGACCGCCACCAGCAGCTCCTCGCCGACCGGCTCGACCCGCCGGACCGCGCCGATCGCCCGGTGCGCGCCGAGGTCGTCGAGGGCGAGCTCGACCAGGATCGAAGCCCCGAGCGTCGGCGGGTCGCCGATCCACCCGAACCGGACCCCCGACAGCGACAGGTCCGCCGGCCCGCAGAACCGGACGAACGCGCCCGGATCGGCCCCGCCGCGGATCCACCGCGGGGCGCCCCGATCCGCGAGCCGCCACCGCAGCGTGATCGGGGCGGCGATCCGCGGGGCGGACCGGTCGTCGGTCGGGTGGGCCCCGTCGCGCGACACCACCCACTCGCCACCGTCGACCGCGAGGACCCGTCCGGGGAGCTTCGTCCGGTCCGGCGCGGTGACGATGATCCGGGTGCCGACCGAGATCCCGGCGTCGGTGACGCGGATCCGGAGCGTGTCGACGTCCAGGCGGGTGAGCGTGCCTTGCCAGACCTCGGGCTCGGGACCGAGGACCACGACCGTCACCGGAAGCGCCACTGCCTCGCCGACCGGGATCAGCATCTCGCGCACGCCCCCGGTGGCGCAGTAACCCGTCAGGCGATCTGGGCGCGCAGTCGCGCCTGCAGGCGCTTGATGCCCTGAGTGTTGAGCTGGCACGCCCGGGACTCGCTGACCCCGAGCACGGTCCCGACTTCCTTGAGCGACAGCTCTTGGAAGTAGAACAGGTGGATCGCGACCCGCTCGCGCTCCGGCAGGTCCTCGATCGCCTCGACCGCGGCGCGGCGGAGCTGGCGGATCTCGTACCGGCGGTCGGGGGCGCAGTCCTCGTCCGGCACGAGGTCGGCGAGCGGGGTGCCGGACTCGTCGTCCACCGGGACGTCGAGCGACAGGAGCGGCCGGGTGTCGGTGTTGTGCACGAGGTCGTGGGTCTCCTCGAGGTCGAGCCCGAGGTGGGCCGAGATCTCGACGATCGTGGGGGCGCGCCCGAGCTGGTCCCGGAGGGCCTTCTGGGCCGACTCCACCAGCTCGGCCCGCCGGCGGACGGCGCGGGGGACCCAGTCGGTGGCGCGGAGCGAGTCGAGGATCGCGCCCTGGATCCGGTGCTTCGCGTACGACTTGAACGCGACGCCCCGGGACGGGTCGAACCGCTCGACCGCCTCGATCAGGCCGATCACCGCGGTCGACACGAGGTCGTCCACGTCGATCCCCTTCGGCAGTCGGCCGTGCGTCCGCTTCGCGATGGTGCGCGCGAGCGGGTAGTACTCGACCACGAGCGCGTAGGCGTCGGGCGAAAGCTGCTTGAGGTTGGCTTGTCGCAAGGTGGTGGCTCCCGGTCCCATCCCCTTTCACGATCCGTGCCAACCCCTCGGTCCCGAAAATCGCTGGTTGCTCCGTTCAGGGACCCCGCTGGACCCGGGGGGGTGTATCCGTTCGGACCCAGGGTCCGGATACACCTACCGACGGCGCCGCGATCGGGTCCCGTTCGGGGACGGGTCCGGGAACAGGTCGTGGAGCAACCGATCGAGCCCCGGCGCGTCCACCGGCACCGTGAGGTCGAGCGTTCCGGACAGATACGCCTCGCGCAGACTGGCGATTCGAGCGGCACGAGCTTCGAGCGTTTCGATCACCGGACGGTCCTGGTCGCGCGGGGTTTCGGGGTGGGTACGCTTCACGATTCCGCCCCCCTGATCCACTGTTCGGCTCCCCGTCAACCCACCTTAGGGTTTCCGGGGGGGATCAGTGACGGTTCGCTGGTGACGCAGTTTCGGAGTCGTTACCCGGACTCGATCCCACCTTGCCCGGACCGACCACCCGTGATTCACTCGGGTCGTGGATCCGACCGACCCGTGCGTGCTGCTCGTCGACGCCGACCCGGTCGGCCGGCGGGCGTTGGAGCGAACGCTGGTCCAGCGCGGGTACCCCGTCGCGACCGCGGCCTCCCGGGACGACGCCCTGCGGGTGGCGCTCCGCCGCGAGGTCCTGGTCGCGGTGATCGATCTCGGTCTCGCGGACGGCCTCGACACGATCCGGGCCCTGCGCGAGGTCCGCCCGACCGCCGAGTACGTCGCGCTGACCGAAGGCGACCCCGGGATCGGCGAGGCCGCGCTGCACGCGGGCGCGTCGGACTGGTTCGAGAAGCCGATCGCCGACGCGTCACGGTTCTTCCAGGTGGTCCGCCGGGCGTGCGAGGTCCAGCACCTCCGGCGGACGATCGAGATGCTCGAGCCGCGGGTGGTCCGCCCGCCTCGGATCCTCGGCACCTCGGCGGCGACGGTCCGGATCCGCGAGCTCGTCGACCGGATGGCGGGGGCGACCGCACCGGTGCTGGTGACGGGCGAGAGCGGCGTCGGCAAGGAGGTCGTGGCCGAGGCGCTGCACGAGCAGGGTCGCCGGCGGGGCGAGTTCGTCCGGATCAACTGCGCGGCCCTGCCGGAGTCGCTGATCGAGGCCGAGCTGTTCGGGGCGGAGGAGGGGACGTTCACCGGCCAGAAGGGACGGCGGGACGGGCTGTTCGGCCTGGCCGAGAACGGCACGCTGTTCCTCGACGAAATCGGCGAGATGCCGATCGGGCTCCAGCCGAAGCTGCTCCGGGTCCTCCAGAGCCTGCGGTACCGGCCGCTCGGGTCGCGGACCGAGCGCGAGCTGACCGCCCGGGTGATCGCCGCCACGAACATCGACCTGCACAAGGCGATCGGCCGGGGCGCGTTCCGGGAGGACCTGTACTTCCGGCTGAACGTGCTGACGATCCACGTCCCGCCGCTGCGCGACCGCCCGGAGGACGTGCCGTTGCTCGCGTCGCACTTCGCCCGGAAGTTCGCGGCGACCGAGGGCCGCGCCGGGATCGAGATCTCCGACGAGGCGATGCACGCGCTCGAGGCGTACGACTGGCCCGGCAACGTCCGCGAGCTCGCGAACACCGTGCTGCGCGCGATCGTGTTGACCAACGGCCGCCGGATCGGGGTCGAGGAGCTCGGGCTGGCGACCCACCGCCAGCACCACCCGCCGGAGACCGACGGGGCCGCGCTGCCGGACGGGTGGGAGGCGTGGATGCGCCTGCCGCTCGCCGAGGCGAAGGCCGAGGCGACCGCGGCGTTCGTGGCGGCGTACCTCGCCCGGAAGCTCGAGGAGAGCCACGGCAACGTGACCCGCGCCGCGGCGCTCGCCGGGGTCCAGCGGCCGAACTTCAAGCGCGAGATGCGCAAGTACGGGGTCGGGGTGGTCGAGGAGGAGGACGAGCTCACCGGTTAGACGGGGGCATGCCGAGTGCCTGCCTCCGCCGCGTCCGGTGACCGTCGCGGTCGTCACCAACCCGAAGTCGCGCCACAACCGTCGGAACCCGGGGCTGACCACCACCCTCGCGTACGTGCTCGGCGAGCGCGGCGAGGTCGTCACCCCGTCCGACGTGGGGGCGCTCGGGTCGATCGCCGCCCGGTTCCGCGAGCGCGGGGTCGACACCCTGTGCGTGAACGGCGGCGACGGCACGCTCCACCAGGTGCTGACCGCGTTCGTCCGGACCTGGGGCGAGGACGCGCCGCTGCCGCAGGTCTGCGTGCTCCGCGGCGGGACGATGAACATCGTCGCCGACAGCGTCGGGGTGAAGCTCGGGGCCGAGGCGATGCTCGGCCGGCTGGTCGAGGCGATCCACACCGGGGTCGCGCTGCCGACCACCACCCGCCGGCTGATGCGGTTCGACGTCGACGACCTGCCGCCGCTGTACGGGTTCCTCGCCGGGAACGGGATCATCGCCCGGTTCCTCGAGCTGTACTACGACCACCCGGACCCGTCCCCGCTGTCTGCGGCGTCGCTGTTGGCGCGGGGGGCAGCGTCGGCGCTGGTCCAGGGGCCGCTGATCAAGCAGCTGATGCGCCCGTACACCGGGCAGGTCTCGGTCGACGGGGTCCCGCTCGACGGCGACACCTGGACCGCGGTGGCCCTCGGGACGGTCGCCGAGATGGGCCTCGGGTTCCGGGTGTTCCCGGGGGTCGAGGCGGCGCCGGACGCGCTGCAGGTGGTGGCGATCGGCAGCTCGGTCGCCTCGCTCGCGGCGGAGCTCCCGTCGGTGTACCGCGGCCGGGGGGTCCATCGCCCGGGGAACCGCACCGTAGCCGGCGCCGCGGTCGCCCTCGACAGCCCGGAGCCGATCCCGCTGATGATCGACGGCGACTTCTGCAGGTCGGACCAGGGTCGAGTCCGGGTCCGGCTCGGCCCGCCGGTCACGTTCGTCACCCCGGGCTGACCGGGTGGTGTACCCTGCGCCACCCCGCTGGCGGGCCCCACCCCGGCCCACCGACCGGGATCGACCACGGAGGGCGCAGATGGCGGACGCGGTCAGGGTGCTGCTGGAGGAGCGCGACCCGGTGCGGCGGTCGCGGGCTCACCTGGAGCTGGGGGTCCGGGCGCTCGATCGCCGGGACCTCGAGGCGGCGACCGAGCACCTCCGGGAGGCGGCGGACCTCGACCCGACCGACGAGCAGCCCCGGAAGCTGCTCGAGGAGCTGGCGGGGCCGAAGACGAAGATCCGGCGCTGGTGGCCGTTCTAGGAGCCTGACAGGGCTCCTCC
>JBEBJW010000485.1:0-5832 GCA_040079715.1 Myxococcota bacterium
CCCCGGGGAGGTGTGCTGGAGCGATCGTGGCGCCGGCGGCCTCCGCGCGATCGACGTACAGCGCCTGAGCGTCGGCGGGTGCCAGGCACCCTAGCCGGACCTCGACCTCGCCGGCGATCCCGACGGGGGCGCGGCTGGTGCCCACGATCCGCAGGGTGGCGGTGGCCCCGATCCACCGTCCGATCCACCGCCCGGCGTCCGGAAGCTGCTCGAGGTTGTCCAGGATCAGCACGGTGGAGTGGCGGCGATCGAGCTCCTGCGCCACCACCGCGGCGACCCGCGCGGTGGGCCCGTCGGACGGGAGGCCCGCGACCTGGGCCACCGCGAACGCGAGCTCGGCCGGGGTGGTCGCATGGGCGACCGACACGAACCACACCCGCTCGGCGTCGAGCTCGGCGGCGAGCCGCGCGACCAGGCGCGTCTTGCCGACCCCGGCCGGTCCGGACACCACCACCGCGCGGTGGGCCGCGACCAGGGTCCGCAGCCGCTCGAGGTCGTCGCCCCGCCCGACCAGCGGCCCGCGCTCCGCGGGGATCCCCCGGCGCTCGGTCGAGGGCCTGGACCGGCGGCTCGGCGAGACGTACCGGTACCCCTCGCCGAACACCGACACCACGGTCGACGGTCGCTGGGGGTCGTCCTCGATCTTCGATCGCAGGCGCGCGACGGCGGTGTCGACCACCCGAGACGGCGAGGCGCGGCGGTACCCGAACACCCGGACCAGCAGCTCGTCCCGCGGCACGGTCCGGCCCGGTCGGGCGGCGAGGTACGCGAGCACCTCGCACTCCCGCTCGGTCAGCACCGCCGATCGGCGGCGCAGGCGGACCGTGCGGGTGGTGAGATCGGCCGTGCCCGCGGCCAGGGGGACCACGCCCATCCAGACCAGTGTAGCAGTGCGCGTGCCGCTCCGGTCAGTTGTCCACGCCGTTCATCGAGCCCTGGGCGATCACGCTGGCGGCCAGGGCGGCGGGGGCGTTGGTCGACACGCGGTCCCACGGGTCGTCGGACGCGAACAGCCCGCCGCCGTTCTTGTCCCAGTTCTTCGGGTTCGCTGCGTCCCACACGCTGGCCACGTCGCCGAACGTGAGCCCCTCGTCGGTCGACAGGTCCCAGAAGAACCGGAGCCAGTCGTACTCGGTGCCGCGGTCGTCGACCGGCGGGCTGACGCACACGTCGGCGTAGTAGTTGTCGTCGGACACGCTGGCCGGGGTGAACGCCCACATCGGCGCGCCGTCACAGTCGAACGGCTCCTTCGCCTTCGCGTCGATCGCGCCGTCGCCGTCCCAGTCGGCGGACTTGTTGAACACGAACGTGCAGTCCGACTGGTCGGTGCGGTTGAACGTGAGCGCCGCGTAGTAGTGGGCCCAGCCCTCGACCGCCGCCGCCGACGAGTACTCCTTGGACGTCATCCAGTGGCCGTCGCGCGGGCCCTGCGCACACTTCGTCGGCGAGTTGCGCTCCGAGTCGTAGTCGTGGTTCGGCGACTTCTCGTCGTCCTCGACGAACCCGACGGCGTGGCCCATCTCGTGCCCGACGTAGTACCGCTTGTGGGCCGAGGCCGTCTTGCTGAAGTAGGTGTCGCCCTTGATCGTGCACGCGGCCGCCCCGGCCGAGCACGAGCCGATCCCGTTGCTGTACGCGTGGAACACGTGCCCGGCGAGGCCCGCGCGGCGCCGGAACACCGCCCAGCTCGTGACCGCCTGAACGTCCCACGCGTGGTGGCCGGCGGCCCCGTACACGTCGATCGGCCCGGAGCCGCCGCCGTGCACGTAGCCGGGCAGCACCAGGTCGGCCCACGTCGGCGCGCCGGCCTTCTCGTGGGTCCGCAGCTCGACGGTGTCGATCAGCACGGAGCCGAGCATCCAGATGTCGTACCGCTCGTTCGGGGCGAGCGCGAACCACGCGCACCCGGCCTCCGGTCCGTCGATCGCGGCGTAGTCGGCCTGGACCAGCCCCGTCCGGAGGTCGACCACCTTGATCAGCGCGCCGCGCGCCGGCAGATCGTCGTTGTCGGTGAGGAAGTCGTCCTGCGGCATGGCCTGTACGCCCGCGACCAGGCCGTAGTCGTACGCGAGGTCGGCGTCGGTCCACCGCGGCTGGTACCACGCGCAAACCAGCGCCGGGCCGGTCGTGGGCGGCGGCCCGCCGGACCACGGAGGCGGGTAGGGGATGTCCTTGTAGTTCGCGAGCCGGACGGTCTCGCCGTCCAGCGTCACGTCGCGCGGGACCCAGTCGGACGCCCGCGACGTGGTGGTCTGGTTGCCCGCGCGGGCGACCCGCACCTGGTCCAGATCCTCGGTCGAGGTCACCCCGTTCGGCCCGGTCAGGACCGCGCGCGCGGTCAGCACCATCGGATCGGCCGCGGAGGCCGCGCCGACCGACGCCGGCAGCGTGACCGTGTGCAGCGCGGTCTGCGACGGGCTGCCCACCGGGTACTCCGTCCACGACACCTGGGTCGTGTGGTTCGCCGCGCGGAGCTCGATGGTCCACGCATCGCCCGCCACGGTCGCCGGAAGGGCAATTCGGACCCGGCCGACGTCGTCCCACCACACCGTCGCCGCGTCGTCCACCGGCAGGTTGCAGATCGGACCCACCGGCAACCCGTCGTCCACGATCGGCTCGCCGTCGTCCACAAACACGCCGTCATGGTCGAGATCGGTGGGATCCTGGGCCCAGGCCACACTCGCCGAGAACGCCCACACCGCCATCACCATACACCCCGTCGGTCGCATCGTGCCCTCCTGCCACCGCGGTCATTCAGTGCGGCGGCGGGAGGACCGTACCGCCCGCGTGGCCGGCCGGGTGTGTCGACCTGTGTCGTGGATCCGCGGCGTTGCCGCTGGACATCGGCTTGGCCCCCGAGCGGTACCCCCGCGGCCGTGGGATCCACGGGATCGACGGCGTCCTCGACGACGCGAAGGCACGCGCGATCGCGCCGCTCGAGGCCCGGTCGCGTCCCAGCGCCTCGACCCGAGACCCCTCGCTCCACGCGACGTCCAGGGCGACGACGGCCGCCGCGACGCGGGTGACCGCAGGTGACGCCGCTGGTACACTGGCCGGATGCGCTTCTGCCTCCTCGTCGCGCTCGCCGCCTGCGTCACCGTCGATCCCACGAGCTCCGAGGACACGTCGACCGCCCCGTCGACCCCGTCGACCCCGTCGACCACCGAGCCGACGGACCCGACCACGACCACGACCACGACCGCGGACAGCGGCACGGTCCCGATCGCGCCGGGGCTCGGGGCGCACACCCTCGCGTACTACGGGTACGGGGCCGGCATCTCGACCACCCTGACCACCGACCCGATCGACACCCGCGCATCCGGCAGCACGCTCGTGGTGTCGGTGGGTCGCGGCGACCTGTCCGCCGCCGTCCTGCCGACCGACAGCGCAGGCAACGCCTGGCTCCAGCTCGGCACCGAGCACGTCTACACCCTGTGGCCCTCCTCCGGGACCGCGGTGTACGCGGCGCCGTCGGCGGTCGGGGGCGCCGGACTCACCGTCTCGGTCACCGCCCCGTTGTCCGACGAGACCACCCTCGCGATGGTCGAGGTCACCGGCGGCGGCCAGGTCACCGACGTGGCGTGGTCCGAGATCACCAGCGGCCCGCTGACCAGCGACAGCGTGACCACCACCGGCCCCGCGACCCTGGTGGCCTTCTGGTGGGGAGACGCCGACGGCAGCGTCGGCCACACCGCGACCCCGGACGGCGGCTTCACCGTGACCGACGCGCTGCTGGACGCAGGCTCGCTGGTGCAGTGCGCGGCGGCGGTGAAGACGGTGGACGCCGCCGGCACCTACGACGTGACCTGGACCGCCACCCCGACCCAGGGCGCGCAGCTGTGGCTGGTCGCGGTGGAGTAGGCGGGCACCCGAGGTTCACCCGCGCAACCGCCGCTCGCCAGGATCCTCGGTCCGTCACAGGCCCAGGCGGGCGGGTCGGCGCGAGCGTCGGACGGTGTCGACCGTGAGAACCTGTGAGATCCGCGCGACCGGCCGCCCGCTACGCTCGGGGCGAGGGGGGAGCGTGTCCCGAGCCCGATTCGTCCTGGTGGGAGTGGCGTGGGCCTGCGACGCCGACCCACCGGCGCCGGTCGATCTGCCCGTCGTCGAGTGCGCCGGGGTGGAGCACGTCCCCGGCCCGAGCGTGGTGTTCGACGACCGGACCGTCCACCAGCTCCGCCTGTCGCTCCCGGCCGAGACCCGCGCGGCGCTCGGCGCGCAGACCGCCGCCGGAGACGACACCGACTACCCGGCGGAGCTGCAGCTCGGCGCCGTGACGCGCGACGTCGGGATCCGCCTCAAGGGGTCGAGCACGTTCCAGCCGCTCGCCGACAAGCCGAACCTGAAGATCGACGTCGACGCGTTCGTGGCGGACCAGGATCTGTACGGGGTCGAGGGGTTCGACCTCGCGAACGGGACGTACGACGCGAGCGCGATGAAGGAGCACCTCGCGTACCGGGCGTTCCGCGAGGCGAACCTCCCGGCGTCGCGCACCGGGTGGGCGCAGGTGTGGATCGACGACGTGGACTACGGCCTGTACACGATCGTCGAGCAGCAGAACGGCGACTACCTCGAGCAGTGGTGGGACGACACCACGGGGTCGGTGTACGAGTCCGAGGGGGGCTGCGATCTGGTCGACCTGCAGCTGCTGTCCGGCGGGTACGGCTGGGAGCTCGACCGCAGCGGCGGCGGGGACACCGAGGCGGACCTGTGGGCCCTCGGGGCGGCGGCGGAGACGAGCCCGGACGCCTGGTTCGACGCGATCGGACGCGAGGTCGACTGGCCGGTCGTCGCGCGCAGCCTCGCGCTCGAGGCCGTGATCGGCCACTGGGACAGCTACTCCGGCGGGGTGAAGAACACGCGCCTGTACCACGAGCCCACGGTGGACCGGTGGACCTACACGCCGTGGTCCACCGATCTCGCGTTCGCGTCGTTCGGCGGGCCGAGCGGAGGCCCCCGGTGCGGCGCGGCCCTCCACGAGGATCCGGCGGAGTACACCCACGGGGTGCTGGTCGAGCGGTGCCTCGCCGACGCCGCCTGCAGCGCGAGCCTCGACCAGGCGCGGGCCGAGATGGCGGCCCACCTGCGGTGCCTCGACCTGCCGGCCGAGATCGACCGGGTGGCGGCGCTGCTCCGGCCGTTCGTCGGGACGAGCCCGAAGGGCGGGTACACCCAGGCGGAGTTCGACGCCGAGGTCGCGTGCCTGGAGGCCTGGCTGGCGGACCGGCCGGCGGCGTGGGGCGTCGGCGCGGCCGCACCATTCGCCCCCGGTCCGGTGATCAACGAGCTCCTGGCGAGCAACGCCGCCGGGATCCGCGACGCCGACGGCGAGGCCGACGACTGGATCGAGCTGTACAACCCCGGCGACCAGGACCTGCCGCTCGCCGGGTACCGGCTCGGCGGCGACCTCGACGGCCACGACGCCACCGTGCTCGGGTCGCTGACGCTGCCCGCGGGCGGGTTCGTCGTGCTGTGGGCCGACGGGGACGCCGCCGCAGGGCCCGATCACCTCGGGTTCGCGCTCGACCGGGACGGCGAGGCGATCGCGTTGTACGCGCCCGACGGCGCGCCGCTCGACCGGGTGCGGTTCCGACCCCAGGACACCGACGTCTCCGCCGGCCGGTACCCCGACGGGAGCCAGGCGCTCGGGGCCTGGTCCACCGGCGCGCCCACGCCGGGGTCGCCGAACGCCGGACCGTGAGCCGCGCGCGGTCGATCCGTCGACCGTCCGGCCGGATCCGGGCGCCCCGGCGCTGCGCGCCGTCGCCCTCCTTCCGGGGTCGCTCCCGCGCTCCGCGCGTCGCTCCGACCTCGCTGCGCTCGGCCCGCCCG
>JBEBJW010000486.1:0-5827 GCA_040079715.1 Myxococcota bacterium
TGCCGAGCGGGTAGATCGGCGTGTCGCCCTCGGTGACGAGCCAGGTGCCGTGCACGATGCCGTCCTTGCCGAGCCACTGGAGGAAGAACGCGCGGTCGACCGGCGCCTGGTCGGTGTGGACGCCGTCGACCACCAGCACCCCGTCGCGCGGCGGCGGGAGGGTGCGGAACTGGCCGGTCGGCGGCGGGACGGCGTCGTAGGTGATCCGGAGCGGCTTGCCGAGCGACTCGTCGATCGGCGCGTCCGGCGCGATCGCCCGGGCGACCTCGAAGTCGAGGACCGCGGCCACCAGATCGTCCGCGACGTACTTCGCGATCCCGGACGCGCGGTACATCCGCGCGATCTCGTCGGACGACAGCTCGGTCTCGACGCACCGGACCACCGCCCGGGCGCGGTCGACCGCCTGCCCGAGCTCGATCGCGTCGAGGGCAGCGATCGCGCCCTCGGCCTCGACGATCGCCTGGTCGAACGTGGCCTTGTCGGACGCGGTGTCGCAGTCGACCGGGGTGGCAGAGGCGACCGGGACCCACCACAGGGGGGACAGCAGCATACCCACTGCTAGCACACTCAGAAGAAGTCGCGCATCCACGGCGACGGACCCGCGAACAACGCCTGCATCGCGGCGAGCGATCGCTGGCCGGCCTCGACCAGCCCGAGGGCGGCGGCCTCGAACGGCGACAGGTACCCGCTGTACATCGCCGACAGGCCGCGGATGTAGATCCGGGCGGTCGGATCGCCGCCCTTCTTCACCTTCGCCCGGCCGTCCACCACGTCCATCGTCAGCGACTGATCGCCCATCATCGGGTCGACGACCTTGAACGTGAGCCGCTCGGGCTGGCCCTTCGCGTACCCGCGGCCCTCGAGCGCGGCGATCGGGTCGATCACCCGCAGCATCCACGGCTCGTACAGGGTCATCTTCATGTACGGGTGCGGCTGGAGCACGAACAGCGGGTCGGTCGGCGAGGTCGACAGCCGGATCTCGGACACGATCGTCGACGCGTCGCGCAGGTGGGTCCAGATCCGCCGCCACCCGCGGCTGGTGCGGCTCGCGGCGTCGGTGACCTTCATCACCAGCCCCTCGTCACGGCGGAGCTGGGTGTACTGGACGTACGCCTCGAGCTTGTCGCGCTCGTCGCGCAGCAGGGCGACGTGCGACTGGGCGCCGTCGAGCGGGTGCCACAGGCGGGCCCACACGTACGGCCCGCGGTCGAGGTGCCCCGGGCGGTTGATCGCGTGCTCCCGGTACAACGCCTCGACCTCCGGGCGGTCTGCGGCGGTCGCGATCGTGGTCCGGCCGCCCTCGGTCTCGCGCACGTCGATGTCGCGGGGGCGGAGCACGCCGTGGAAGTGGGCGCCGGCCTGCTCGTACCCGACCGACCGGTACAGGGGCTGGTTGCTCGCGTACAGCGCGGTCAGCGGGAACCCGTCCTCCCACAGCTCGAGCAGCACCTGGCGCATCAGCTCGGTCGCGATGCCCTCCCGGCGCCGGTCTGCGCGGACCCCGACCCCGGCGATCCCGCACATCGGGACGAACCGCCCGCCGAACGCCTGGCCCATCGGGATCCGCATCAGCCCGCCGACGAGCTCGGCCCCCGACCGCGCGACCCGGAGCGCGTCGACCCCGACCCGATCGAACCATGCCCGGGCCATCGCCCCGTCGACCGCGAACGCGTGCGACATCACCGCGGTCAGCGGGACGAGCTCGGCCGGATCGGTCACCGGACCCACCTCGATCGCCACGGACACCTCCGCTGCCGGGGACCGAGCGCGATCCCCCGGACGGAGCTTACTCCGGACCCGCCGCGATCAGACGCAGATCTGGATCGCCAGATCGCAGGTCTGGTCGGTCGGGCAATCGTCCGGGCTGTCACACGGGACGAACCCGTCGACCTGGACGTTCGGGGACGCCGGCGAGGACACCTCGAGCTGGACGCAGCCGCCCGCCATCGTGGTCGAGTCCATCGTCCGCCGCGTCACGGTCGCGTTCGGGAACCCGGTGACGCCGAAGTCGATCAGCTGGGTGACCAGCGCGGCCGGCACCGCGGCCGAGCCCGTGTCGTCGAACTCGCAGTACACGGCGACCGGCGTATTGCCGTGCTGATCGATGTTCATGCGGAGGTGGATCTTGGACCGACCGGCCTCCGCGGGCGGGACCCAGGTGAACGGCAGGTCCTGGTTCCGGAACAGGATCCAGTCGGTGTCCGACCCGAGCGACAGCACCTCGACCCCGACGCCGTGCAGCGTGATGTCGCTGCCGAACGGCGTGCCCCAGGTGCGCAGCTCGATCAGGTTGCCGGCCTCGAACACCGGGTGCGGCGCCTGGGTGGTGAAGTACTGGTAGCCGGGGACGACGGGGTGGAGGACCTGGTCCTCGACCAGGCCGCCGATCGTGACCACGCCGATGTCCTGGTTCGCCGGGTACGGCAGGCAGCTGCCGTCGAAGTCGCAGGTCTCGCCGGCGTCGCACGGCGGGTCGCAGAACGCGTTGTTCCGGCGGAGCAGCGCGCAGCCGCCCGTCGCGCCGAGCTCCTCGAGGACGGTGATCGGGACGACGCCATCGGCGACCGACCCGGACACGGTCGAGTAGTACTCGAGCACCTGGACCGAGAACGCGCCGTACTTCGTGGCGAGCGGGCACTCCCCGGCGAGGGTGACGGTGTCGGGGTCTCCGACCGGGTCCGGCACGGTGATCTCGGTGTCCGCGTCGGTGTCGGTGTCGGTGTCCGCGTCGGCGTCGGCGTCGGTGTCCGCGTCCCCGTCGGTGTCGCTCGGCGAGCTGTCGGTGGGCTTGTTGCCCGTGCAGGCCACCGCCAGCAGCAGCCAGTACCTCGCCTTCATCATCGCGCCCTCCGTGGTTACTACCCGTACGATGCCCGGCCGGACCCCCTATCATCGCTGATTGTGTCCGTCGGGTGACGGGAGGCCTCGTGTTTTCGTTCCTGTTTCGCGACAAGAGTTCGATGATCCCCGAACAGGACGCGCTCCCCGGCCGCGATCACGTGCCGTTCGAGCTCGCGCCCGAGCACGCCGTGCTGGGGCACCCGATCGACGGGCCGGTCCCGACCGGGCTCGAGGAGGCGGTGTTCGCGATGGGCTGCTTCTGGGGGGCGGAGCGCAAGTTCTGGCAGGTCCCGGGGGTGTGGACGACCGCGGTGGGCTACGCGGCGGGCTACACGCCGAACCCGACGTACGACGAGGTCTGTTCGGGGCGCACCGGCCACGCGGAGGTGGTCCGGGTGGTGTACGACCCGGCGAAGGTCTCGTTCGACCAGCTGCTGAAGGTGTTCTGGGAGGGCCACGACCCGACCCAGGGGATGCGCCAGGGCCACGACGTGGGGACCCAGTACCGGTCGGGCATCTACCCGTCGACCGAGGCCCAGCGCGCGGCGGCGGAGGCGAGTCGGGCATCGTACGCGGAGCGGCTGCGGGCGGCGGGGCTCGGCGCGATCACCACGGAGATCCGGCCGATCCCGGCGCTGTACCTCGCGGAGGACTACCACCAGCAGTACCTGTTCAAGAACCCGGGCGGGTACTGCGGGCTCGGCGGGACCGGGGTGAGCTGCCCGATCGGGGTGGGCGTACAGCTACCGTAGTCTGCCCGGTCGGGGCAGAATCGCTTCCGAAGATCACGGGCACGCAGGGGCTTCGACCGCGACTGCGTCGTCGGAATCGTCGCAGGCCCCCGTCCCCTCCAGCCACGCGTCGTACGTGCCGGGGGGCGTGGCCGCGAGGTCGACCACGACCGTGAACGCGTCGCCCGGCTCGATCGCCGGGAGATCCTCCGTGTACAGCGTGGATCCGGACACCTGGTCACCGAACGAGAACGTGAGCCCGTCGGGCGACGCGACCTCGCCGGTGTTCGACACCTGGAACGCGTACTGCGCAGGTCCGACACAGGTCGCTGCACAGTCCCCGATCGCCGCCAGCGACAGGTCGTACGCGGCGAACGGTCCAGCGGGTCCGGTCGTGGCCCGCGCGTTCCAGCCCGCACCGAGCCAGGTCGCCGGGAGCGCCGTCGCTCCGCCGGGCGTGTATCGATCGTCGGCGAAGTCGATCCCGTTCCAACTCGATCCCGACCCGGCCCAGCCCTCGCTCACCTGGTGGTAGACGACCAGCCGATAGCCCGCCGGGGCGCCGGAGAGGGTCACGAGCTCGGTGTGCCCATCGTGGTTCACGTCCACCGCCATCGGAGCCTGGCTGGCGAAGCCCATGTGGGTCAGGTCTTCGAACCGCAGCGACCCGGTCGCGCCATCCAACACCACGAAGGCCTGAGCCAGGCTGGCGATCAGCTCGCTCGCGCCGTCGCCGTCCAGATCGAATCCGGCGCAGCCCAGATTCTGGCCGAGGCTACCGAGCGGGTAGGTCCAGACTGGCGTCCCGTCGAGCTCGAACAGCGCGACCTGCCCATCGAACACTACCCCGACCTCGTGCGCTCCGTCGCCGTCGAAGTCGGCCACGCACGGCGGTCCACCCGCCGCCGCATTGGCCGGCCAGCTCCTGATCGCGGTGCCATCGTGCTCGAACGTGTACACCGAATCATCGACGACCCACAGGACCTCAGCCTCCGGATCGGCGTCGATCTGCGCCACCGCAGGATAGTCTCTCGAGAACGCCGGAAATCCCGGCTCCCACAACAGCGTTCCTCCTGCGCCCAGCACCCGTCCTCCGACGAGGATCTCGGCGAGGCCGTCCTGGTCCAGGTCCACGATCGCTGGCTGCCCGAGGATCGGCACGACGGTGTCCAACGTGTCTTCCAGCGTACCGGTGGCACCATCGAGGATCACGGTGTCGCACACCAGCTCGATCGTGCCGTCGCTGTCGAGATCCGCCGCCACCGGCGTGCAGTTGGGGATGTCGTAGCTCGCGCTGGACCAGAGGGTGCTACCGTCGGCGTGGGCGGCCATCACGAACGTCTGCCCGACCGGGTCCTGAACCGAGACGATCACCTCGATCACTCCGTCGTTGTCCACGTCGGCGACCACCACCGGCACATCACGCCAGCCGCCCGCGAACGCCCCGTCGGTCGAGCCGGTGGAGAGGTCCACCCAGTACATCGTGTCCACCCCGGTGACGAACAGCGCCTCTGAGCCGTCGGCGTCGGTGATCACCCCGTCCCCGTCGTGGTCCACGAACGGCGCCGCCATCACCTCTCCCGGTGACGACAAGCTGGGGGTGAACCATTGGGTGGTGGTGAACGCCCACGGGTCGTGGCAGTCATGGGTGGTCACCGAGACCGGTGCGGTGACGAGCTCGCACGCGTCGTCCACACAGTCCGCGACGCCGTCACCATCGTAGTCGTCGGCGCCCTGGTCGACCACCCCGTCGCCGTCGTCGTCGAGCCCGTTGCACGGGTCGGTGAGGGTGGTCGGCGTCGTCGGCGTCGTCGGCGTCGTCGGCGTGGTGGGCGTCGTCGGCGTCGGCGTCGGCGTCGGGTCGGTGGTGGACTTGGGGCCCGTGGGCTCGTTCGAGCCGCATCCAGCGACGATCGCGGCGAGAATCCAAGCTTGCATGGCGTCCTCCGGTTCGGATCATCCCAATGCCCGACCACGGGGTCCACCGTCTCCCAATCCAGCAGACCGGCCGCGGAGGCTCATCCCGACCCTTGTTTTACGCAGCGTCGCCCGTGGGAGCCAGCCGGTCGGACCGTGGTCGGACCCGAGGGGCACGGAGGTGCGGTGCTCACCCGGAGACCCGGAGCACCAGCTTCCCCCGCGCCCGCCGGCTCGCCATCCGCGCCACCGCCCGGCCCGCCTCCGCGAGCGGCAGCACCGCGTCGATCACCACCCGCACCTGGCCGGCCTCCAGCAGCGCGGCCAACGCCGTGAGG
>JBEBJW010000487.1:0-5827 GCA_040079715.1 Myxococcota bacterium
CTCGACGGAGCCGGGTCCGCTCCGGGTCTGTCAGCGACTCCTGCGCGAGGCGGTACACCTCCTGCGCCCCCGGGTGGTCGGCGAGCATCCGGGCCAGCGGGGCGCTGACCCGCACCGCCTCCGGGTCCCGGCCCATCTCGAGCAGGTTCGACACGAGCTCGATCCGGATCGGCGCCGGGTACGGGTCGAGCCGGAGCGCCTCCTGCAGCGCGGTGATCGATTCGTCCGCCATCCCGAGATCCCACAGGACCCGCCCGTGGACGGCGGGGGCCCACGCCGACCACGGCATCTGGCGCACCGCGCGCACCGCGTCCGGCAGCGCCGCCTGCGGCTGCAGATCGTACAGCGACAGCTCGGCGCCGATCAGCGACGTCTGCGGATCGTCCGGGGCGATCGCCACCATCTCGCCGTACCGGTCGAGCGCGAGATCGACGTCCCCCATCTGGTACGCGCACCGGACGCGGCCCGCCATCGCCTCCGGGCTGGTCGGGTCGAGCCAGTACGCGGTCTGGTACCACTCGCTCGCGTCGATCCACCGGCCGCGCGCGACCGCGGTGCTCGCGATCAGCAGCGCCACCGTGTTCGACGGGTTGGTCGCGTACAGCACCTGGAACGCGCGGTCCGCCTCGGCGAGCCGCCCCTGGCGGTACAGGAGCTGCGCGGACATCAGCTCGACCCCGAACGTGTTCGGCATCCGGTCGGACAGCTCGTCGAGCAGCGCGCTCGCCTGCTGGTGCATCCCGATGTCGATCATCCGCCGGGCCTTGCCGGTCAGCGGCAGCAGCTCGACCACGTCGCGCGGGTCGACCTCGCCCTCCGGCGCGGTGGGCTCGCCGCCGACGTACCCGAGCGCCGACAGCAAGGTCAGCGCCTGCGGATCGAGCGCGACCTCCGGGGCGTACCCCTCGCCGATCCGCCGCCGGAGCTTGCGCATCCGGAACGCGTTCGGCCCGTGCGCGTCCATCCGCGTCCCCTGGCTCAGCACCGCGTCGCCGACCGCCGGGTAGAACGCGCCCCACGCGCCCTCGGTGTACCGCCCGCTCGGGTCGGTGAACGCGTACAGCGGCGCGAGGCCGAGGTTGTACTGGCCGACCAGCGACTCGTGGTACACGGCGTCGCTCCCGCCGTCGCGCAGGTCGTCGCCCTGCATCCCGCGGCCGACCCCGAGCCCGGCGAGGTCGAGCAGGGTCGGCATCAGGTCGACCAGCCCGACCGGGTCGTTGACCCGCGTGCCGAGCGGCATCCCGGGCCCGCGGACGATCAGCGGCACCCGGAGCGTGCTGTCGTTCAGCAGGAACCCGGCCGTGTTCTCACCGGCGTCTCCGAGCGACTCCCCGTGCGGCGCCGTCACCGCCACGACCGAGCGCTCGCTCCCGAACCGCATCTCCCACGCGACCAGCAGCCGGCCGAGCTCGTCGTCGACGAACGCGATCTCGCCGTCGTACGGCTGGCCGGGGAACTGCTTCGCCCACTCCGCCGGCGGATCGTACGGGAAGTGCGGATCGTACAGGTGGACCCACAGGAACACCGGCTGGGTCACGTCGACCTCGGCGAGCGCGTTCAGCGCCTCGTCGATCGACTCGTCTGCGGACCGCTGGTCGATGTGGCTGCCGGACCGCACCGGGGTCTTCGGCTCGCGGTACTCGTCGAACCCCTGGGCGAACCCCCACCGCCGCCGCATCGGGAACGCCGAGGTCACCGCGAGCGTCGCGTAGCCGGCGTCGTGGAACCGCTCGGCGAGGGTCACCTGGTCCTCGCCGAGGGCGAAGTCGCCGTTGTCGCGCACCCCGTGCATCGGCGGGTACTTGCCGGTCATGATCGTGGCGTGCGACGGCATCGTCAGCGGGGTGCTGGCGTACGCCCGGGTGAACGTGGTGCCGGACGCGGCCAGCCGGTCGAGGTTCGGGGTGCGCGCCTCGGCGTCCCCGTACGCCCCGACGTGATCGGCGCGCAGGGTGTCGATCGTCACCAGGAGCACGCTGGGGGCGCTGTCGGCATTCACGATGCCGGGCGTGCAACCCGTCAGGGACGTGACGAGCCAGCCGATGGCCAACGGGGGGAACGGCACCTGAGGGAGTGTACGACGAACCGGACCGTCCGCGGCCGGACCCGGGGCGACGTCGCTGGGACCCGGCCCCGCCCGCGGTCTCTGCCCGGTCGCCGCCGGTCGGGCGAACCGGGGGACCGGCCGGGCGGTCGGGGCGCGGGTCACCCGAGCAGCGCGCCGAGGTCGTGGACCACCCGGTCCGCGAGGTCGGCGAACGCCCCGGTCCGGTCGACGTCGAGCCACACGGCGCGGGCGCCGGCGGCCCGGGCAGCGTCGAGGTCGAACCGAAAGTCCCCGACCACCACCAGCTCGGCCGGCGGGACGCCGAACCGGCGGGCGAGCGCCCACACCCCGTCCGGGGCCGGCTACGGCGCGGCCTCGTCCCGGCCGAGCACCCGATCGTCCGGGATGAACCCCTCGAGCCCGGCCGCCCGCAGGGTCCGCAGCGCGGTCGGGCGCGCGTTGCGGGTCAGCACCCCGATCGGGGTCCCGGCGGCGGCCAGGGCGGACAGCAGGGCGTGCGCGCCGGGGCTCTGCCGGGCCTGGTCGGCGAGCGCCTCCTCCCACGCGGCGACCGCGTCGAGCAGCCCCTGGCGCTGGTCGAGCGGGCGGGCCGCGATCCCCTCGAGCACCGGCAGGTCCGCCGGCAGCCCGAGCCGCCGCTTGATCCCGGCGAAGTCGTGCTGGGCGACCGTCAGGGTCCCGTCGAGGTCGAACACCCACCCGCGGACGCCGATCACGGCCAATACCGCTCGCGGATCCGCTCGGCGTACCGCACCAGGGTCGGACGGGCCCTGGTCGCGTCGGTCAGCGGCCCCGGGAACGGCGACCACAGCAGGCTCGCCAGCGTCCCGTACGCGATCGCGTCGGCGGTGGACGGGCGATCGCCGCAGATGTACGGCCGGTCGCCGAGCACGCTGACCAGCGCGTCGAGGTCCTCCTCCGCCGCGGCGATCACCTCGGCCCGGGTGTGCCGGCCGGTCCCCTCGAACCAGGTGATCTTCCGCGCCGACCGCCGCGCGAGCACCGGCACCACCCACCGCGCCGGGGGCTTCATGTGCCCGAAGTACGCCCCGGGCAGGATCTTCCACCCGTCGGGCTCGATCCACCGCTCGCGGAGCACCGCGAAGTACAGGTGGTTCTCGATCGTCCGCTGGACCAGGGTGGTGGTGGCGCGCTCCTTCGGGCCGAGCCACGCGTCGAGCGTGACCCCCGGCCGCTCCGACAGCTTGCGGATGATGTGGTGGGTGTCGGCGAGGACCGTGCCGTCGTCGAGCGTGACGTACGGCGCCTTGCCCTTCGGCGCGCGGAGCGGGTTGTAGTCCCACCGCGCCTCGTACGCGAACTGGGCCATCCGCAGCCACGTCTCGAGCTTGACGCAGAACGGGCTCGGCGACGGCAGCGGCGGCATCGGCGCGAAGCCATGGACGACGATCACGGTTCCCCCGGAGGCGCGATCCTACACGGATCGACGGCCGCCCACGCCTGTTTCACATAGGTCGTCGCGCCGCGCCGCCACGTCCGGCGCGCCGCCTTGGCCTCGAGCTCGGTCGCCCACGGTCCGGGCGCGATCACCACGAACCCCGGGTTCAGCCCGGGGAAATCCGACGAGGCGAGCAGGTGGAGCGGCTCGGGGTACCGGCGCTGGAGCCGCCGGCGGCGCGGCTCGACCAGGTCGAGGTCCCCCTCGTCGTCCTGGGCGAGGATCAACAGCCAGCCATCCTCGCCGGTCGACCGCCACGCCCCCTCGCGCGCGAGCGACGTCGCCGCCTCCCGCCCGGTGGTCGCGCGCCACCCGTCGTCGGTCGGCTGCCACAGCGTCTGGCCGCCGATCGGCCGGCAGGTCCCGTCGACGGTCGCGCGATCGTGGCTCACCACCACCCACACGTCGCCGTCGCGGGTCCGGGCGAGCTCGACGACCGGGCCGTCGGCGGTCGGGTCCAGCAGGCGGGGGGGCGCCGGCTGGGCGACGATCTGCTCGGACCAGCCCCGGGCGGTGGCGGTGCGGACGGCGACGCGGGTCCCGACGATCGCGTCCCCGTGGTGATCCACCACCAGCACCAGCCGGACGCGCTCGCCCTCGCCGGCCAGCACCGTCTCCTGCCGCCAGACCGCCACGTCCGGGCAGGTCGGGTCGACCGGGGTCCGGGCCGTGGGCAGGGCGCCGCGGAGCGCGTAGGTCGTGCCCGCGGGGCCGATCCCGATCGACAGCGGCACCCGCTGCTGGACGAGCCCGCACCCGTCGCGCTCGATCCGCGACAGCACGACGACGTACGCCTCCCACCCGGCGCCGACGATCTGCTCGCCGCGCTCGACCGCCAGCTCGCCCCCCGGCGCGCACACCGCCGCGACCGCCGCCGCCACCGCCGGATCCGGGGCGGACCGCGCCAGCCCGGGCGCCAGCCACGGGTGGGTCACCGGGACCCGCCGCTCGTCGATCCGGGCCTCGAGCAGGATCCGTTGGGCCTCGGCCGGGTCGCACACCACCGGGGCCGCCGCTGCACCGACCGCGAGGATCACCACCCGGACACCGTCACCGTCAGCCCGGTCGCGCCGTCGGTCTGGGGGCCGGGGGCGATCCCGAGCTCGAGCGGAGGGAGGTGGAGCCCGCCGAGGGCCACGTCGCGGCGGGTGTCCGACCGGTGCCACCGGGTGCCGAGGATCGCGCCGGCGGCGAGCCCGAGCGTCGCCCCGCCGATCGAGGCGGTCACGACCACGTCCGCGTCCCGGGTCGCGAGGCCGGCCCCGGTGGCGGCGAGCGACGCGCCGAGCACCCCGCCCGCGTCGGCGATCCCGATCACCAGCGGCGGGGTGGCGACGATCGGCGACACCAGCACGGCGCCGCCGATCCACCCGACATTCGACAGCGGCAGGGCGAGGGCGAGCGGCGGCAGTCCGGCGAGGTCGCCGACCGCGGCGCCGTAGTACCCGCCCCACAGGCCGATCGACGACGCGGAAAGCGTGTGCGGGACCGGGATGTCGAGCGCGAGGTTCAGCGCGGTCGACGCGCCGCCGGCCGCGGCGGTGGCGAGGATCGCGATCCCGGGGCCGCGATCGCCCGTCGGATCGAGCACCTCCCCGAGCGCGACGGTGTCCCACGCCGCCCACGCGGTGGTCGCGATCGTGATCGCCACGTCGCGGTCGTCGACCGGGTCCGGGTCGAGCCGGGAGATCACCGCGCCCACGCCGAACCCGCCGAGCATCCCGCCGAGGGCGAGCCCGCGCGCGACGTCCGGCTGGTCGGGGACCAGGACAAGCCCCGCGCCCCCGCCGAGCCCGCCGCCGAACACCGCGCCGGCCGTCGCGCCGAAGAACAGGTCGGTCGGGAGCTCGAGCGGACCGGCGAGGACCGCCCCGATCGACGCGCCGGCGGCCGCGGTGGCGACCGGGAGGGTCGACCGCGGGAGATCGCCGATCGGCGCGAGCATCCCGGCGGCGAACCCGAGGCCGGCGCCGGTCGCCGACCACGCGGCGGCGTGCCCGGGCGCGACGTGGGGCCCGACGAGGTGCCCGATCCCGAGCCCGGCGGCGAGCGACAGGCCGGTGAGCGCGCCGCGGGGCGGATCCCCGAGCTCGGCGTTCCGGACGAACAGCGCGCCCGTCTCGGCGGCGAGGGCGGAGGTGCCGGCGAGGATCGACGCCTCGACCGCGTCGGACGGGGTGCCGCGGTGGACCTTCTCGAGCCCGAACCCGAGCCCGAACCCGACGAACTCGCCGCCGAGCCCGACCAGCAGCGGGACGTCGGCCGTGCCCTGGCCGCGGGTGACCCCGAACCCGATC
>JBEBJW010000488.1:0-5816 GCA_040079715.1 Myxococcota bacterium
GGACCGCCCCGACCACCGCCGCCGCCGCCACCTGCCGCGCGGTCGGGCGCTCGGCCCCGGTCGCGAGCGCCCCGATCCCGAGCAGCGGCGCGGCCACCAGGAACCGGACCGACGACAGCGCGAACGGCGGGACCGCCGGCAGGACCTGCGCCACCGCCAGGTACGTCGAGCCCCACACCAGCCACAGGATCGCCAGCGCGAGCCCGACCCTCACCCCTCGGCCCGGCGGTACCGTGCTCACGCGCGCCTCCGCGTCCGGCCTATCGGGGCGACCCGACCGCCGCTCCGTTCGCTCAGCGCAACACTGTTTTTCGGGGGGACGGTTCCGAACCCGGCGACCCACGTCTCCAACCAGGTGCGAGACCCGAACGGTCGTCGCGATGGGAGGATCGATGTCGCGGTGGGTATGGTTGGCGGTGGTGGGGATGCCGGTGGTGGCGACCGGGTGTGACCTCGACGACCTGATCGACTTCCTGGAGGGCGTCGACGACGACGGCGACGGGGACGGGGACCCGGACGAGGACACCACCGATCCCGACGGGGAGACCCGCCCGGACACGGACCCGACCACCGACCCGGGCGATCCGACCTCGTGCGACGAGCAGTACGGGTCGTGCATCGACCGCGGGTTCGACCCCGCGGAGTGCGAGGCCGAGCTCCAGATCTGCCTCGAGAACCCGGACGAGCCCCCGCCGTCGGACTGCGCCCTCGCGCTCGAGGAGTGCCTCGCGTCCGGCCAGGACCCGCGCGAGTGCGACCTGCAGAACCAGGCGTGCCAGGGCGAGGTCGACCAGCCCCCGCCGGACCGGACCTGCGAGGACCGGTTCGAGGAGTGCCTGCAGGAGGGCTCGGACCCCGAGCAGTGCTCGGTCGAGTACGAGGCGTGCGTGTCCGACGGCGACGGGGACCCGGGACCGGGCGACACCGGCTGCGACCACCCCGGCGACGGCGACGCGGACGATCCGTCGTGCGACGCGGAGTACGACGACTGCATCGCGTCCGGGAACGACCCCGCCGAGTGCGCGTTCGCGCTCCAGGCCTGCGTGGACGGCAGCCAGCCGTGACGCTCGGATCCGGCGCGCGCCCGCCTCCCGTCGCCGAGCTGTACGCCCGGCACGGACGGCTCGTGCTGCGCCGGATCCGTCGGTTCTACGCGGACCCCCACGAGGCCGAGGAGGTCCTGCACGAGGTGTTCGAGCGGGTGCTGGTCGCGGTGAACGCGTTCCGGGGGGAGTCGTCGATCACCACCTGGCTGTACGCGATCACCACCCGCCATTGCCTGATCCGCCTGCGGGACAGCCGCCGGCGGACCGCGTTGTTCGAGGCGGCGGGCGCGCCGGACTGGTCGCGCCCGGTCCAGTCCGCCGATCAGGAGGTCGTCGTGTTCGTGCGCTCGCTGTGGAGGTCGATCGACGAGGAGCTCGCGTTGATCGGCCTGTACTACTACGTGGACGGGATGTCGCAGGCCGAGATCGGCGCGCTGCTCGGGGTGACCGGGCGGACGGTGTCGAACCGCCTGCGGACCCTCCAGGAACGACTCGCCGCCGAGGAGGCCCCGCGATGACCGCGGTCGGACGGGACGGACACCTCCACGACCTCGGGGTGGAGCAGGTGCTGGCCGGGGAGCTCGGCGACGAGCAGCCGGCGATCGAGGCCCACCTCGCCGCGTGCCCGGCATGCGCGGCGCGGGTCGCGGCCGCCCGGACCGACGACGCGCTGGCCCCGCCGATCCGCCGCCTGCCGACGCCGGCGAACCGGGGGCGGTGGGGCCTCGCGGGGCTGGTCGCGGCGGCGGCGGCGGCGGCGGCGATCGGCCTGTCCAGCGGGGACCCGGACCTGACGCCGAAGGGTGCCGGGCTCGCGCTCGAGGTGTTCGTCGACCGCGGGCCGACCTCCCCCCGCCTCGGGTGGGGCGATCCGGTCCGCCCGGGGGATCGGATCGGGTTCCGGGTCCGGTCCGGGGTCGCGGCGCAGCTCCTGGTGGTCGGGATCGACGACACGGGTGCCGTGTACCCGTGCTGGCCGTCCGACGGGATCGCGGCCCCGGTGGACGCCTCACCGACCCCGCAGGACCTCGCGGCGGCGATCCGCCTCGATCCGACGCCGGGGGCCGAGCGGATCGTGGCGGTGGCGTGCCCGGACGGGTTTTCGATCGCGGATCTCCACGATCCACTCGTCGAACGGGCATCGTCGGTCGGCCCGTCGGAGCGGTCGGCGACGATCCGGGCCGGCTGCGTCCAGGACGAGCTCCGGCTCGTGAAGGAGGTCCCGCGATGATCCTGTTCGCCGCGCTCGCCGCCGCCGCGACCCCGGGGGGCCCCACCCTGGAGATGTCGTGGGGGGGCCCCACCCTGGAGGTCCACCGGTACGCGATCGTGATCGGCAACGACGCAGGGCACCCGGCGGATCCGGCGCTCGCGTACGCCGAGCACGACGCCGAGCGCGTGGGTGACGTGCTGACGGCCCTCGGCGGGGTCCACCCCGAGGACGTGGTGCTGGTCCGCGGCGAGCAGGCCGACCGGGTGCGGGACGTGTTCGCCGGGGTCGCCCGCCGGGTCGCGGCCGATCGGACCGTCGGCGACGGCGCCGAGTCGATGCTGTTCGTGTACTACAGCGGCCACGGCGACGCGCGTTCGCTCCACCTCGGCCCGTCGGACCTGCCGCTGACCGAGCTGAAGTCGCTGGCGGACAGCGTCGACGCCGACGTGCGGGTCCTGGTGGTCGACGCGTGCCGGTCGGGCGAGCTCACCCGGCTGAAGGGCGCGGTCACCGCCGAGCCGTTCGCGATCCGGGCCGAGGACCGCCTCGACAGCGAGGGCCTGGTGATCATCGCGTCGTCGTCGGCCGGAGAGGACGCGCAGGAGTCCGAGCGGCTGGAGGGCGGCGTGTTCACCCACCACTTCGTCGCCGGGCTGCGCGGGGCGGCCGACACCAGCGGCGACTCGCGGGTCACCCTGACCGAGGCGTACCGGTACGGCTACGCGCGGACGATCGAGGCGACGAGCCAGGCGCCGGTGGTCCAGCACCCGACGTACGCGTTCGATCTCCGCGGCCGCGACGACCTCGTGCTGACCCGGGTCGACGACGAGGAGCGCGGCGGGCGCCTGGTCCTCCGCGACGCCGGCACCTGGCTCGTGTTCGACCGCGACGGCGCGCTCGAGGCCGAGGCGACGGTCGGGGCCGGCGGCGCGCTCGGACTGCCCGCCGGGAGCTACCTCGTGCGGCTGCGCGAGGACACCGTGGTCCGGGAGACGCCGCTGGTGCTCGACCGCGGCGGCGTCGTGGTCCTCGGCCGGGACCAGATGACCGCGGTCCCGTACGGCGCGACGGTCCGGCGCGGGCTGTCGGAGCGTCGCCACACCGCGGCGGCGGTCACCGTCGGCGGCGGGGTCGTCGGGCCGGTGGTGCCCGGCGCGGTCGCGGCGCCGATCGCGGCGCTCGGGGCCCGGATCGACCTCGAGGTGGTCTCGCTCGGGGTCCGGGGCCACGCGCTGTCCGGCCGGTCCGACAACGCGGTGGTCGCGATGTCCGAGCGGCGGGTCGGGGTGGACCTGGAGGTCGTCCGGCGGCTCGATCTGGGGCCGGTCGCGCCGGGGATCGGGGTCCGGCTCGGGGCGGACCAGGTCTGGCAGCGGTTCGACACCGCCGGTGTCGCCCCGCCGACGTCCGGCGCGGTCGGGCGGGTCGGTCCGTGGCTCGGGGCGGACCTGGCGCTCGGCCCGCGCCTGTCGCTCGGCCTGTCCGCCGGGGTCGACGTGGCGCTGTACCGCGGCCTCGACGACGCGCTCGCCACCGTCCCCGTCCCGTGGGCCCTGTCCGAGGTGGTCGCCTATGTCCGGTAGCGCGTGGCTCGGGTGGGTCGGGTGGCTCGGGCTCGGGCTCGGGGGCTGCGGGCGGCTCGCGGACGGCGACTACATCGGCGAGCCGCTGTTCGCGCTGTCCGGCACGGTGTACGACGACGGGAGCTCGCACGCGCTCGGCACCCCGCTCCGGGTCGCGCTGTTCTGGGCGAACGACCTGTCGCGCCAGCAGGAGGACGCGGTCGTCGTGTCGACCCGGTTCCCGGCCGAGTACACGCTGACCCTGTACGCGTTCCCGCCGGAGGAGACGCTGTTCACCGCGGCGTGGGACCCGGACGGGCGGTACGCGATCGGCACCCCGCTGGTGTACGCGGACCGCGACGCCGACGGCCGGTGGGACCCGGACGACGAGGAGGTCGTCGGCGGCTCGCTCGACAAGGTGGTGCTGTTCGCCGCCGACGGCGGGGACCTGCCCGGGCCGACCGGGGAGACGATCCCGCTCGCGGACCGGGCGTTCGCGCGGGTGTACGCCGCGACGGAGGGGTCGTCGGTCTGCGGGCAGGCCACCGCCGACGTGCTCCAGGAGCCGATGCCGCGCGACCCGACCGACCTCCAGGTCGGCACGTGGTGGACCCAGCTCGGGGACTGGGACTGCGACGGCAACTTCGACGAGTGGCAGGACCTGTGCCCGGATCCCGACGTCCTGGGGGAGTGGTGCCTCGAGGCCGACCCGGGCGCGCCGTGCACCGAGCGGTGCCCGGAGCGCACGTCCCCGACCGACACGACGGATCCGACCGAGACGCTGGTGGACTGCGATCGCCAGTACGAGGCGTGCATCGCCGAGGGCCACTCCGAGGAGGAGTGCGCGAGCGAGTACCAGATGTGCACCGGGGAGGCGTAGCCCCCAGCCCTTGCCGGTGAGGCGGTTCGGGGACCGGGATATCCCCGTCTACGCAACCCCGTCGTCCTTCACCATCCGAGCCTCCCCGCGCAGGTGGTCGACCTCGACCTCCGACCTCTCGAACTCGAGGTTCGAGCTCGAGCTCGACCGACCCGCGGCCCGACGGGACGCCACCTGGCGCTCCGTGCCTCCGGAGGTCGCGTGGATCCCCTCGTCCGCACACCGGGCTGGCTAGAACCCCGCCTGGACGTGCGCGACGAGCGCGCGGCCGGGGGCGTCCGGCGCCGCCTCGGTCATCGTCTGCTCGTAGGTCAGCGCGACCGAGCCCTTCGCCCAGAAGTCGTGGGTCGGGCCGACGATCAGCAGCGAGCCGCTGTCGCCGTCGGCCGACGTGTCCGGGTCCCACTGGTCGAACCGGGCGAACAGCCCGACGATCTCCGGGATCTTCGGCGCGAGCGTGCCGGAGAACCCGAGGCCCGAGGCGTCTGCGGACTGCCCGTCGACCTCGGCCCACGCGGTGATGTACTCCTGCTTGAACCCGATCGCGCCGATCCACGTCAGGATCGGCTGGTCCGCCGTCGGCTGGCCCGAGTAGCCGACGAACCCGGTGATCGGCAGGTGGAGGTCGCCGCCCGCCAGGGGGTCGACGGTGACCCGCGCCTGGACCATCTTCCCGGCGTCGATCTCCGGCTTCGCGTAGCCCTCGCCGTTCACGAGCTGGACGTTCCAGTCGACGAGGCCGTCGCCCTGGGTCCCGAGAACCGACACGCCGAGGTCGGCGGTGTCGAGCAGCTTCCACTGCCGCGGGAACGACTCCGTCACGTACCGGAACCCGACGAACGCGTCATAGAACGGCGCGTACGGCGTGTCGATCATCCCGGCGCGCAGCTCGAGCCCCGGCTTCGGCGCCTTGTACGACAGCCACGCGTGCTTCACGAACACGCGGTACTTCGTGTCGACGGTGACGCCGGACCCGTCCGGCAGCTCGGTCTCCTTCAGCCGGTCGGCGTCCAACGTGACGCGGGTGTTCCAGTGGTCGTCGATCGCGGCCTGGACGATCACGTACGACCGGTCCACGGCGAACTCGTTGTACCCGTCGGCGTCCTCGGTCAGGT
>JBEBJW010000489.1:0-5785 GCA_040079715.1 Myxococcota bacterium
GCTCGGCGAGGCGGCGGGTGAGGTGGTGGCCGCGCTCCTCGCCCGCGCCCCCGCGCTGACGGTGCTGGGCACGAGCCGAACGCCGCTCCGCGTCGCCGGCGAGCGGCTGGTGACGGTCGCGCCGCTCGCGCTGGCCGACGCGATCGCGCTGTTCGCCGACCGGGCGATCCGTCCGCCCGCCGACGCCGACGCCGCCGTGGTCGCGTCGCTGGTGGGCGAGCTCGACGGCCTCCCGTTGGCGATCGAGCTCGCCGCGGCCCGGACGGCGGCGCTGTCCCCGACCGAGCTCCGCGATCGGGCGCGCGAGAGCCTGCGCCTGCTGGTGAGCCGGGATCCCCGGCGCCCCGAGCGCCACCGGAGCCTCCGGGCGTCGCTCGACACCTCGTTCGAGCTGCTGTCTCCGGCCGCGCGGGAGGTCCTGCCGCGCCTCGCGGTGCTCGAGGGCTCGTTCCGGCTCGCGGCGGCGGAGGCCGTGGCCTGGCTCGGCGACGGCGACCCGGACCCGCTCGACGTGCTCGAGGAGCTCGTCGACTGGTCGTTGCTCCGGACCGGTGCCGACCACCGATGGAGCCTGCCGGTCCCGGTCCGCCAGTACGCCGCCGAGCGCCTGACCCCGACGGAGCGGACGGCGGCCGAACAACGCCACGGACGGTTCTTCGCCGAGCCGGCGGGCGACCTGTTCGGTCCGGACGAGGTCGAGGTCCTGGCCCGCCTCGCCGAGGACCTGCCGAACCGGATCGTGGCGATCGAGCGCGCGATCGGACGGGGCGACGGGGCGGTGTCCGTCGGCGCGCTGCGCGGGGCGTTCCCGCTCTGGCTGCGGGTCGGACCGGTTGGGCCCGGGATCGCGCTCGCGGAGCGGATCGCGGCCCTCGACCTGTCCCCGGTCGAGCGCGGGGCAGTCGAGCGCCAGTGGGCCCTGCTCCTCGTCACCGGCGGGGAGTTCACGGCGGCGCTCGCCCACCTCGAGCGGGCGCGGCCGCTCGACGACCACCCGGACAGCCGGTACCAGCTCGCCCTCGCCGCGTTCACCATCGCGTCGAACCTCGGGCGGTCCGCGCAGTCGGTCGAGGCGGCGCGCGAGGCCCTGCGCTGGGCCCCCGCCGACGACCCGACCCGGAGGTGTCGGGCGTCGATCTGGCTCGCGCGGGCAGCGACCGAGGCGGACGACTGGGAGACGGCGTCGACCGCCCTGCTCGAGGCCGAGCGCCTGGCGGCCGACCACGCCGGACCGACCCTCCGGCGGGAGATCGCGGAGCGCCGGGACGTGCTGGCGATGCTGCGCGGTCGGTCGAAGCCGCCGTCGCCGGCGACGCCCCCGGGCGATCCCGCGGCCCTGTCGCACCGGGCGATGCTGGCCCGCCTCGCCGGGCGACCGGAGCTGGCGGTCGAGCTCGGCCTCGCTGCGGTAGCGGGCTACGAGCGGGTCGGCAACCGGCTGCACCGGGCGCAAGCGATCAAGGAGGTGGGGACGGCGCGGATCGAGCTCGGGCAGCTCGACCTCGCCGACGCGGCGTTCCTGGAGGCGCTGGGCGAGGCGGAGGCCCTCGGCGTCGAGGTGACCTGCGCCCACGCGCTCCACTGTCGGTCGCTGGTGGCGCTCGAGCGCGGGGATCTGCCGCGCAGCGAGGCGCTGATCCGCGACGCCCTCGCCCGCGCGCCCGGCCCGGAGCCGGTGGCGATGTTCCGGGCTTCCCTCGGGTGGATCCTGTGGCGGGCGCAGCGGGCGGACGAGAGCGCCGCCGAGCTCGACGCCGCCGCTGCGGTCCCCCGCCTCCGGAGCTACGTCCTGCTGCTGCTCGGTGACGTTCGGGCCGAGCAGGGTCGGCTCGACGAGGCGCGGGCGCTGCTCGAGGAGGCCCGGGCGGACAGCGGCCCGATTCAGGTCCTGCTCGATCAGGCGTCGACGTCGCTCGCCGGGGTGCTGGCCCGCCTCGGGGACCTCGACGCCGCGGCGGCGCTCCTGGCCGACGTGGCCTCGCGCCCGAGCCTGGCCCCGACGCGCCGCGCGGCCCTCGGCCTCGCGACCGCCGAGCTGGCGCTGGCCCGCGGCGCGCTCGACGACGCACGCCGGGCCCTCGCCGACGTCCCGCCGGATCCGCGGATCGCGGGTCCGCGGTGGGCGGAGCTCGCCGCCGTCGTTCGCTGACGCTGACCGGGTCGCGGTCCCCCGAGCCGAAACATCTCCGAAACATCGCTCGAGACCGCCGACAGACGGGGCCGGTGATGACCTCTCCAGGAGGTCGCGGTGAGGTCATCGTTCGCTGTCGTCGTGGGTATCGCCTTGTCGGGTGCCAGTGTGGCCGCGGAGGCCCGCGTCCCTCGGTCCCAGCGGTTCGCGAGCCCGCTCGCCACCGCGTGCACCCTGCTCCAGGAGCAAGCCGACTCCATCGTGGCCACCCTCGTCATGGTCGACCTGCCGGGGTTGGGGGGCTGGACGCTCCAAGGCCTGCAAGATCTGGGGGCGGTCGGCGCCGCGTGGGACGACCTGTGCGCCGCTCAGTTCGGCAGCATCTTCCGGGACGCCCCGGCGCCGCCGGTCCCGACGTTGTTCGACGGCGACGGAGACCTGCTGTTCGACGAGGACGAGCTGGTCTACGGACTTGCCCCCGGTTCCGTCGACACCGACCGCGACGGCCTCGACGACGGAATCGACCCGAGCTGGCTCGCGGACCTCCTCGACGGCCTCGGGGAGACCCGGCTCGCCGCGATGGCGATCGAGGCCGAGACCGACGTGCGCGCCGGCCACCTCGCCGACGCGGCCGAGCTGCTGGCTCAGGTGCAGGACGCGCTCGGTGGCTGCGAGCCCGACCCCGTCACGCTCGAACGGACCGGCATCGAGGCGTGCGGCGCAGCGCGGACCCTCGAGGTCCACCTGGCACCCCGCTGACGCCACAGGTCCGTTCGCAACCAGTCCAGTCCGAGTGCAACAGGAGGTCGAGATGAGGTCGTGGCTCACCGTGGTCGTCGTGTGTGGGGTCCTGTCAGGGTCGAGCGTCGGGGCCGAGGCCAGGGTCGACGTGGCGGACAAGAACGCCAGCCCCCTGCACACCGCCTGCTACCTGATCCAGGACGCCGCGGACTGGGCGCAGGCGGGGGTCGACTCCTGGTTTGGGTGGGGCCATACGCTGCAGGCGATGATCGAGCTCGCGTTCCTGGGGGAGGCGTGGGACGCGATGTGCGCCGCAGACTTCGGCAGCATCCGCCGGGACGCCCCGGCGTCCGGGGTCCCGTCGCTGTCGGACGGCGACGGAGACCTGCTGTTCGACGAGGACGAGCTCGTGTACGGGCTGGATCCGGGGTCCCTCGACACCGACCGCGACGGCCTCGACGACGGGATCGACCCGGGCTGGCTCGCGGACCTGCTCGACGGCCTCGGGGAGACCCGGCTCGCCGCGATGGCGGCGCTCGCCGAGACCGACGTGCGCGCCGGCGACACCGCCGGCGCGGCGGCGCTGCTGGTGGACGTTCAGGACGCGCTCGGTGGCTGCGAGCGCGACCCCGTCACGTTCGAAGACACCGAAGCGTGCAGGGCGGCGCGGACGCTCGAGGTCCAGCTGGCGTCTCGCTGAGGTCACAGGTCAGGTCCGATCGCAACAATCCAGTCCGAATGCAACAGGAGGTCGAGATGAGGTCGTGGGTCACCGCGGTCGTCGTGGGTGTGGTCCTGGCCGGGTCGAGCGTCGGGGCCGAGGCCAAGGTCAAAGAG
This sequence comes from Myxococcota bacterium, assembly GCA_040079715.1. Taxonomy (GTDB): domain Bacteria; phylum Myxococcota_A; class UBA796; order UBA796; genus JACKER01. Next base: position 3,710 of record JBEBJW010000489.1, read on the forward strand.
GCGGACAAGAACGCCAGCCCCCTGCACACCGCCTGCTACATGATCCAGGACGCTGCGTGGTGGGCGCAGTTGGCGTTCGACTCCCGAGTGGGCTGGGGCCATACGCTGCAGGCGATGATCGAGCTCGCGTTCCTCGGGGAGGCGTGGGACGCGATGTGCGCCGCGGACTTCGGCAGCATCACCCGGGACGCCCCCGCGCCGGGGGTCCCGTCGCTGTCGGACGGCGACGGAGACCTGCTGTTCGACGAGGACGAGCTGGTCTACGGGCTGGATCCGGGGTCCTTCGACACCGACCGCGACGGCCTCGACGACGACGTCGATCCGAGCTGGCTCGCGGAGCTGCTCGACGGCCTCGGGGAGACCCGCCTCGCCGCGATGGCGGCGCTCGCCGAGACCGACGTGCGCGCCGGTGACACCGCGGGCGCCGCGGCGCTGCTGGTGGACGTCCAGGACGCGCTCGGTGGCTGTGAGCCCGACCCCGTCACGTTCGAACGGAGCGGCTCCGAAGCGTGCGGGGCCGCGCGAACGCTGGAGATCCACCTCGGGCTCCGGTGAGCGCGAGCGCGAACGGACCTGCCGCCGGTCGCGGCGGTTCGCCGATCACAGCGGTTCGTCCCTCGCGGATCGCGCCGGGGCGATCGCCGGGCTGAAACCCGCTGGCGTTCGACGGGCTGCGACGACTCAGCCCCCGGGTCCGCCATCCGCGCGGGTCCGCGTCGGGCCGATTGCGCAAATCGTGCCGACTGGGTACATCCCCGGACCATCCCAGGAGGTCGCGGTGAACCCGTCGAAACAAGTCGTCGATCGCCACAAGGACGCGCAGAGCGTCGTCGCGTCGGTCCGGATCCACGCAGCCGCCGTCCAGGCGGGTCTGGCACAGGTCCTCACCCCACACCTCCGTCCGGGCGAGACCCTGCCCGACCTCGGGTTGACCCTCGCGCTGATCGGCCGGTGGATCGAGGCGCGGGACCACGCGCTGACCACCGCCGACACCGCCCACCAGACCGAGCTCGCCGACGACGACGGGTTCCGCGACGCCCGCGACCGGTCCGCGGCCGAGCTGTACGGGTGGGTCACCGACCTGCGCGAGGCGCTCGACGGGGTGTTCGGCTCCGAGGCGATCGCCACCTGGGGCGTCAGCGGCAAGACGCCGCGGGACCCGTCCCAGTTGGCCGCGTTCGCGATCGATCTCGCCGCCCGGCTCTCGGCGAGCGACCTACCCACCCCGCGGTTCACCGCGAACGTCGACCGGCTGTCGATCGCGGCCGACCTGCGCGCCCGGGTCACGCCGCTGACGGACGCGCTGGCCGACGTGGCGCGGGAGTTCCGCGAGGCGGAGCGGACCCTGATCGACCGCGACGCGGCGATGACCTCGTTCGACCGCGTGTTCGGGCGGACCACCGCGGCCCTGTCGGCCCTGTACCGGCTGGGCGGCCAGGACGAGCCTGCGGCCCGGATCCGCCCGTCCGGTCGTCGCCCGGGCCGGCTCGCGGGGCCGGCCGAACCGGCGGACGACCAGCCCGCGGAGCCGCCGTCCGACGCGCCCCGCACCACCCACGAGACCCGCGACGTGCGGGAGGTCCACGAGGTCCGCGAGATCGTCGACCCGGCCTGACCGCGAAGATCTCGGTCGAACGTGGTGCGATCGGTCGTCTCCGCGGGAGACTCGCGTTCGCACCGGTGGTGGACGGTCGGATCCGGAGGCGGCTCCCGTTCTCACCGGTGGCGGACGGCAGACTCCGCGGGAGACTCGCGTTCGCACCGGTGGCGGACGACCCTCGCCGCCGGGGACTCCCGTTCGCACCGGTGGCGGACGACCCTCGCCGCCGGGGACGCCCGTTCGCACCGGTGGCGGACGACCCTCGCCGCCGGGGACTCCCGTTCGCACCGGTGGTCTGCGGGCGGCGACGGCACGCACCGCCGCTCCGCATCCGCTCGCGGACCTCGCCGGTGAAGACCGCGACGTCGCGACCGTCGCGCGGCAGCAGTAGGCGGCCCCCCCGAAGATCGGGGATGTTCGGCCGTCGATGCCGCCGGAGCGTCCGGCTCCCGCTTCCCCCAGGGTCGCCCCGGCAC
>JBEBJW010000490.1:0-5780 GCA_040079715.1 Myxococcota bacterium
CGGGCCGGGCGGCTGGGGGACCTGTGACGGGGACCCGGCGAGCTGCACCGGCACGGCCGAGGGCCACGACGGAACCGGGCTCGTCGGCCGCAGCCACGTGGGGGACGGCCCCGGCGGGAACTTCATCAAGAAGGGGCAGGGCGCGATCGGGACCGTCGGCGGGAACCCGATCATCCTCGGGGCCCTCGACCGGTCGCTGATCGACGAGGTCATCAAGTCGCACATGGCGCAGATCCGGTACTGCTACCAGCGCGAGCTGCAGCGCGACGCCGACCTCGGCGGCAAGCTCGTCGTGAAGTTCACCATCGCGAAGGACGGCACGGTGGCGCGGGCCGCGGCCGCCTCGTCGACCCTCGGCTCCGCTGCGGTCGACGCGTGCGTGGTCGGCCGGTTCCAGCGGATGCAGTTCCCGACCCCGAAGGGCGGCGGGATCGTGGTCGTGTCGTACCCGTTCCTGTTCAGCCGGTAGGCCGGTCAGCCGGCGAGCGGGGCGTCGTCGGGGTCGTCCTCGCCCGGCCCGTCGTCGACCGCGAGCTCCCCGATCTCGATCGACAGCGAGGCCGGCGCCTCCGACCGCAGCGCGTCGACCAGCCCGTCGACCCCGCCCGTCGGCGCGAAGAACAGCTGCTCGGGCGAGCCCCAGCCGGACAGCGGCCGCGCCAGCACGAACGCCACCACCGACGGGTCGGCCGGGAGCCGCACGACGTGCTCCACGTCCGTCCACCCGAGGCGGAACGTCGCGGTCCGGCCGAAGTCGGCGCGGTACCGCAGCCAGATCAGCCCGAGCGCGAGGATCGTGGTCGCCGGGGTCAGCACCCGCTCGGCGTGCGGGACCAGCGACGAGATCGCGAGCCCGACCACGACGACCGCGAACGCGGCCCACGGCGAGACGGTCCACGCGGACCCGAACACGGTCCCGTCGACGACGAGGCCGTCGGCGGAGACCCCGATGGCGCCGCGTCCCGCGACCCGCGGCACCGCGATCGCCACCAGCTCACGCGGCGGCGAGAACTCCCCGGTCAGCTGCCGAGCCACGATCCCTCCGGAGCATTTTGCGCACGCTTGACGACCCCCTCGGAACACGTGGGGAACGCCAGTGTCTATCGCGCTTGACGGGAACATGACCCTTATGAGGTCGTGCGAGCCGTCAGGTTCCAGGACCCCGGGATAGTCTCGACCCCGTCCTGCACGATGTCGACCTCTCCCCATGCGGAGGCCCATCCCATGGCCAGCGTTTCCAAGTCCCCGCTCGTTCTCGAAGTCTGGCGCGGTCCGCACCTTGTGCACCGAGCGGAGTACTCCGAGCCGAGCGTCACCGTCGGCAGCGGCCAGAGCGCGATGCTGAGGGTCGAGTCCCCTGTCCTCGCCGAGATGCACGCGGTGGTGAACGTCGAGGACGACGGCAGCATCTTGGTGCTCGATCTCGCGCAAGACGGGAACCTGACCGTCAGCGGCGCCCCGGTCGCGAACGCGTCCCTCCAGCCCGGTGAGTCGTTCGCGATCGGCGATCTGACGTTCCGGGTCGGGGCGGTCGCGGCAGCGCCGGCAGCCCGCGCGCACAGCTCGGCGCCACCTGCACCGATCGCGTCGCACCACGACGAAGACGAGCACGAGGAGGGCAGCCTCCTGCACGAGAAGGAGGAGCACGACGCCGAAGACGTCGTCGCGTTCGTCCTCAAGCCGTCGCAGACCGGGCCGTCGCCGGGCGAGAAGCAGCGCCCGCCCGTGCTCGAGGTCCACCAGATGTGGGGCAACGTGCTGCTCGAGTCGAAGCAGTTCGCCCCCGCGGTCGGCAAGGACGTCGTGATCGGCGCCCGGACCGGCCACCGGTGGAACTTCCTCGGGGTCGACATGGGCTGGGTCCCCGCCCCGCTCGGGTTCCTGCTCCCGATGTTCGCCCCGATGTGGTCGGACGTGTCGGCCGACTGGCGGTCGGACTTCTTCGTGCCCCGGGCGAACCTGCCGGAGGAGCACGACTGGACCCTGTTCAGCACCGCGGCCGAGGGCGAGTACGTCGCGAACGTCGCCCCGGGGTGGGACGGGTTCGCCGAGGTCGCCGGCAAGCGGATGACGTTCGACCAGCTCGTGTCCGCCGGCAAGGCCAAGAAGAACGGCGACGGCGGGTACGCGGTCCCGGTCGCGCCGGACACCCGGGTGGTGATGGAGGGCGGCGGCGCGGTGTTCTTCGCCCAGCTCGCCACCCCGGGCACCCGGATCATCACCCGGTCCGGTGACGAAGCCGACTACGCGTTCATGGGGATGCTCGGGTTCGGCGCGTTCATCTTCGTGACGGTCGCGATGCTGATGTGGCTGGCCCCGCCCACCCACTCGACCGACGACCTCGCGATCCCGGACCGGTTCGTCGAGCTGCTGCTCGAGAAGCCGGAGCCCGAGAAGAAGGAGAAGAAGGGCGGCAACCCCGACGCCGGCGAGGGCGCCAAGGCGAAGAAGGAAGAGGGGAAGGTCGGCAAGAAGGAAGCGAAGATCGAGAAGGCCAAGGGCAACAAGATCGAGGTCAAGAAGCTCGAGATCGACCGGCAGATCGCGGAGAACGCCGGTGTCCTCGGGGCGATGGCCGACAGCGACCTGAACCAGGTCCTCGGCGCCTCCGGTCTGTCGAGCTCGCTGACGAACGGCGTCGGCGGCCTGATCGGCGCGAACGGCACCCAGCTCGGGTCGGGCGGTCTCGGGTCGCGCGGCGGCGGCCTCGGCGGCGGCGGCACGGCGGAGGGCCTCGGCGGGCTCGGCACCAAGGGGATGGGCTCGGGCGCGTCCGGCTACGGCTCGGGCGGCGGCAACTTCGGCGCGAAGGGCGAAGGCGGGATCGGGACCGTCGGCGGTGACCCGATCATCCTCGGCGCGCTCGACCGGTCGCTGATCGACGAGGTCATCAAGCGGCACATGAACCAGATCCGGTACTGCTACCAGCGCGAGCTCACCAAGAACCCGGCGCTCGGCGGCAAGATCGTCATCAAGTTCACGATCGCCAAGGACGGGACGGTGGCGCAGGCCAGCACGAAGTCGACCACGATGGGCAACTCGGCGGTGGAGAACTGCATCGTCGGCCGGTTCATGCGGATGCAGTTCCCGGAGCCGAAGGGCGGCGGGATCGTCATCGTGTCGTACCCGTTCCTGTTCAGCCCCGGGTAGCGGGGCGCCGCGGAGGAGCCGCTGGTGCGGTTCCTCCGGTTTCAAGGTTTACGGTGGCTTGACTCTGGGCCGCAACGGCGCGCGATAAGCTCCCCAGGCTGTTCACAGGCTGGAGAGCCGCCTTGCGGCGGAAATCGGGACCCAGCCCACGCGGGCACAACTCACGGAGCCGACATGTTCTTCTTGCTCGAGCACTTCCGCGAAGGCGGATTCATGATGTACCCGATCCTGCTCATGATGCTGGTGACGTGGGCGATCGCGTTCGAGCGGATGTTCGCGCTGTACATCGCGGTCCGCGAGAACAAGCACGCGCTGATCTCCGGCATCCAGAAGCACATCCTGAAGGGTGACGTGCAGGCCGCGATCCGGTTCCTCGGCAACCAGCGCCAGGGCCCGATCGCGCGGATCATCAAGGCCGGCCTCCTGAAGGTCAACAAGACCGACAAGGAAGTCCAGGCCGCGCTCGACGAGGCGAGCCTCCGCGAAGTCCCGTACATCGAGAAGCGGACCGGTCACCTCGCGGTGCTCGCGAACGCCGCCACGCTGGTCGGGCTGCTCGGCACGATCATCGGGATGATCGGCTGCTTCGCCGGCGTCGCGAACGCCGACCCGGCCACCAAGGCGATCATCCTGTCGAAGGGCATCTCCGAGGCGATGAACTGCACGGCGTTCGGGCTGATCACCGCGATCCCGGGCCTCCTGCTGTACGCGATGCTCCAGGCCCGCACCCAGCACGTGGTCGACGGGATCAACGAGGCCGTCGTGTCCACGCTGAACCTCGTCCTCGGCAATCGCCAGCTGTTCAAGAACGTCAACCTGGATCAGCCGGGCGGCACTCCGGCTCCGGCCGCAGCGCGCCGGTAGAGGCAGACCATGGGTGTCAGCGTCGAAGGCGGCAAGGGACGTCGCCGCAAGACCAACGCCGAGCTGAACCTGGTGCCGTTCATCGATCTGCTGTCGGTGTGCATCACGTTCCTGATCGCCACCGCCGTGTGGGTCGAACTGTCCAGCATGCCGGTCGACCAGGCGCTGTCGAACCCGAACGATCCGCCTCCGCCTCCGCAGGACCCGCCGCCCCCGCCGCCGCTCACCGTCCACGTCCGCGCGGACGGGGTGTGGGTCGGCCGGAAGGCGGACGAGGGACGGAACTTCTCGGTCGTCGGTGAGTCGTACGACTGGACCGGCGTGGAGACCGAGATCGAGACCGACCGTCGCAACTGGCCCGACGAGGAGCAGGTGGTGATCGTCACCGACGACGGCGTGGAGTACCAGCACATGATCCACGCCCTCGACCTGACCCGGAAGTTCAACTACGAGAAGTCGCTCCTCGGCGGCGGTCCGCCCGCCCCGAGCACCGCGGTTCGGTAGGGAGATCCAATGCCGGTGTTCACGCCAGGACGGCACCCCGCGTACGAGCCGATCGGTCGGCTCCGGGGCAATCCGCTGAAGAGCGGCAAGAAGTCGGGGTTCATCGAGCTGAACCTGACGGCGATGGTCGACATGTTCACCGTCATCGTCATCTTCCTGCTCCAGAGCTTCTCCGGCGAAGGCGAGGTCTCGGTCCACAAGAACCTCGTGCTGCCGGACTCGGAGCAGGCGAAGCCCTTGTCCGAACGCGGCCCGATCGTCGTCGTCATGCGGGGCGAGGTGCTCCTCGACGGCGACGTGATCGCCTCCCTCGAGGACGAAGCGGCCCAGGAGCCCGGGATCCCGCTGCTGACCGCGAAGCTGGTCGCGGTGCGCGAGGCGAACAACAAGATCGAGGAAGAGCTCCGGAAGCGCGATCCGTCGCGCGCGGTCAAGCCGTTCGACGGCAACCTGATCGTGCAGGCGGACGAAGAGACGGACTTCAAGCTCGTCCGCCGCGCGATCTTCTCCGCGAACGAGGCCGGGTGGGTCCACCTCCAGTTCTCGGTCCAGAAGACGATCGACGGCAAGGCGCCGGGTGGCGGCGGCGCCGGGTAGCCCGAAGGGTAGCCCGCTCCGGACGCGCGACGCACGGCCTCCCCGCTCACCCGAGCCGGGAGGCCGTCCTGTCTCAGTCGCCGTCTCGGTCGCATCCCGCGAGCTGGTCGGCCCGCGGCGTCGGATCGGCGCACCGGAGCACCCGGGAGGTGCGGGTCACGCACCACGACGCCCACGCATGGGCGTCGGCCACCGCGTCGCCCTCGTCGCTGGGCGTGCCCGTCGCTGGCTCGGTCGCGGTGACCGCGGTCGCGCGGGGCGCCCGGTCGACCGCCGGGGTGATCGCCCCGTCCGGCCCGACCTGGATCCCGGCGCAGTCCGGCGCGGCCGACCGGACGATCCGCGCCACCACCGCCGGGTCCACCGTGCCGCGGACGTCGAGCTCCCGCCGGACCCACCACCGGGCCCACCCGCGCCACTGGCGGTCGTCGCCGGCGATCCCCGCGGCCGCGGCGCAGTCCTCGACCAGCTCGACCCCGTTGACCGGGGCGTCCCCGAGCTGGTCGCGGCCGGCGTCGCACACCGCGAGCGCCCGCCCGGCGAACGCCCGGGCCGTCACCGCGTCCCCCGCGTCGAGCGCCCGCGACGCGCGGGTGTTCCACACCATCACCGCGCCCCACCGGGCCTCGACCGCCATCCAGCCCGGCGCCGACGCCGACGCCCGG
>JBEBJW010000491.1:0-5766 GCA_040079715.1 Myxococcota bacterium
GCGGAGCGGCGTCCAGGAGGTGGTCGGGCGGGTGACCCTCGCCGCGCTGGCCGACCGGATGGTGGCGCACGACCGCGCGCACCTGTCGCGGATCGTCGAGCTGCTGCGCGCGCTGCACCCCGGGCTCGACCTCGCGGCGATCGAGGCGTTCGCGCGGGGGTGAGCCGGTCGGCGCGGTCGTCGGTTCGGGGGATCCGCGGGTCGGCCGTGGGCGCGCAGGCCGGGTGGCGTCCCGTCCCCCGTGGACCGGAGGACCCGAGGTCGATCGGATCCCTCGTGGCGCGACCGGAGGGGAGGCGCGATGACGTGGTAGTCTGCCGCATGAGCGTCGGTGCGCGAGGTGCGTTCTTCGTGGGCGCGTTGGCCGTCGGTGGGGTGTCGTTCGGCGCTCCGGGATCGATGGATCCGACGCTCGACCACCCCGACGGTTGGCCGCTCCGGTTCCTCGGGTGCCGCGGTCCCGACGGGATCTCAGCGGTCGGGGGGCTGTTCTTGACCGAGTGGACCGACCAGCCTTCGGTGTGGACGGTGTCGCTCGACGACGGCCCGTTGACGTTGTACACCCGCCCAGCGATGCGCGGAGCGGTGGGCGAGGGGACCGGGTTCGTCACCCTCGAGGGCTACGCGCCGGTCGCGGTGGCGTGGGAGGCGGGCCGCGGCGGGATCGCGCGGTGTCGGCCGGACACCCTGGCCCTCACGCCTGCGACCACGGTCCTGTCCGGGATCGTCGACTCCCCCGCGCCGGGCGGAGGGCCGATCGAGGTCGTGGGCTGTACCGGCCGCGCGCGGGTCGCCCACCCCGGCGACCGGTTCACGATGGCGGTGGCGGCCGCGGGCCCGTGTCGGGTGTGGGCCCGCGACCTGTCGATCGACACCGGAGCTGCGGCACCCGGACCCGGGCGCGACGCGACCCTCGACTGGGGCGCGCCGATCGTCGTCACGCCGGTGCCCGGAGCGCCGGTCGAGCTGCGGCTGTCCGCCACGCCGCGGCTGGTGGACGAGCGGTGGTGGGCGGAGGTCCGGGTGATCCCGTCGGGGCTGGAGGTGGTGTCGACCCGCGGCCCGGCCCGGATCACCGAGGTCGGCGATCGGATCGTGGCGATCGACGGGATCTCGCTCCGGGACGCGCCGTTCGCCACGGTGAACCGCCAGCTCGCGGATCGGACCGCCCCGCACGTCGTCACCGTGATCCGGGGAGGGACGCGGATCGACCTCCCGTTCCCGGCGGCGGTGGCCGCCCCCGTCTCCGAGATCCAATGACCTGGACGTGCACAGATGGCCCGTCGCCCGACCGAGCGTGCCCACGGACCGCCGGGCGGCGAGGATCGAAGGTACCCGGTTCCAATGGCACCGCAGACAGAAAGTGCGTCGCTGCCTGTCGCCGCGTGAGAGATCGGGTGACCAGGTGTGTGGTGTGTGGATCCGAGGAGGACCTCCCGTGATGGTCGTGTGGGCGCTGTGGGCCGTCGGCTGTGTTCGCGTCGAGCAACGGTTCTGGACGCCCCCGGAGCCGGGGCCGGTCGACCACGTCGTCCACCTGTCCTCCACCGCCATCGCGCCCCGGGTGGGGTGGTCGCTCCCGGTCCCGAACCCGCGGTTCGCCGGGGCGGCGCTGGCGCTCGACGCGAGCTGCTGCGTGGCGAGCCGGGCCGCGTACCTCCGACTGGCGCAGGATCCTGACGGCGACGTCGACCTCCGCTGGACCAACGCGTTCCTCGCCGCCGCCGCCGCCGACGATCTGCGGACCGCCTGGACGACCTGCCCGGTCGCCGCGTCCCTGTGGGTCGAGCAGGAGTCGGTGACGGCGTTCTCCGCGATGCTCGCGCGCGAGGCGGCCGGACAGCCGGTCACCGTCGACCTGGTCTCGACGCTCGCCGCGGCCGACCAGGTCCGCGCCCGGTACGCGGGGACGGCGGTCGGGAGCTGGGCCGCGGAGCAGACCGCCCACGCGCTGATCGCGGGCGGCGCCGGGGCCGACCCGGCGGTGGTGACGGCGCGGGTGATCGCGCTGCTCGACGCCTCGTCCCCGCCCGAGGCGAGCGCGGTCGCGTCGGTGGCGGCGCGGGTCGGGCTGGGCTGGCAGTTCGCCGAGTCGGCGCCCCTGCTCGACCGGCTCGAGGCGATCATCACCGCGGATCCGCGGCGCGACCCGGCGGACCTGTACCTCGTGGCGCGCGACCGGATGTCGGCGGGTCAGTTCGCGGCGGCGTTCGCGCTGCTCGACGGGATCCCGGCCGATCGGGTCGACCCGGAGTACGACCTGCCGTTGCGCGCGTTCGCGGCGGCCCGCGGCGAAGGTCCGTGGCCGACCGAGCCGGCGGAGGCGGTCGGGCTGTACCGGGCGGCGTACCCGTGCGTCGAGCCGGGCGCGCACTGGTCGGGCGCGCGGACCTACCGCGCGGACGGGGGCTGGTCGTGGTCGTGGCTGATCGCGCCGAGCCCGGCCGCCGCGGCGTGCCTCGCCGAGCTCGGATCGTCGCTGCCGCCGGTCGACGGGCGGGTGGTGTCGGTGACCATGCGGTGAGGTGCGCGTGTTCGCGGTGGTGACCGCGTCGAGCGCCGTGTCCCACCCATCGTGCGGGGTCGCGCGTCGACGCCGCTCCGATGGTCAGTCCCAGGTACCGGCGGCCTCGGGTGATGGATTCGCACGGTCGGCGGGCTCGCCGGCCACCGGCGAACCACCGGCGCTGAACCACCGATGTCCGTGCTACGGTCTCCTCGGGAGGTCGAATGGACGGGCACGGATGGCTTCGAGCGGCGGTCGGGGCGGCGGCGGTCATGGGGGTGGCTGAGCGGGCCTCGGCGACAGAGCTGCCGGTCGACGAATCGGAGCTGGACCCGGGCGAGCCCGGTTGGTTCGGGCTGCAGTGGCAGACGGACGCGGCTGGGGTGTCGTCCCGACCATCGCGCTCACCTCCGGTTCTGGTGATGGCGATCAGTGGCTGGTGGTGACCGTGTTCGGGCTCGGGGTCGAGTACGGGTGGAGCGAGGGGCCGTACCCGGTGACCGACAGCCCGACGGAGCATCCGATCGGGTTGCCCCCGGAGGCCGCCGGTCCGGGGCTGGTTCAGGTGTTCGTTCGGCTGGAGGTGACGGCCCCGGACACGGGCGCGCTGCGGGCGGTACAGGGTGCGCCGCCGGTCTACGTCGACGAGGCGGGTCTGCCGGGGGAGGCCTGGTACGACGCAGCGACCGCCGAACGGCTCGCGGTGCGTGACCCGGTGACCGACCCGCTGGCGGGTGCAGACGACGCCGAAATCGATGGGATCGTCGGGCTCGAGGTGTCGCGATGAGGGCGCTGCGATGGCTGTGGGTGTGGGTCGTAGCGTCGATGGTCGGCCCCGCGGCGCAGGCGGCACCCGTGATCACGACGTTCTGCTTCGAGTTCAACATCGCATACACCGACGGCGCGGTGGGCGACCTGCTCACCGGCACGAGCACCACCGCCCGCGGCAACCGGGTCCAATTCGTGAAGGAGTCCAACAACACGGTGGTCGCGGACGTGTACACCGACCCGACCAGCGGCTGCGTGACGTTGACCGGGGTGCAGCGGCTCGACACGTCGTTCACGTACACGATCCGGCTGCCGCGGGAGGCGTCGATCGGGGGCAACACGATCGTCGTGCAGAACGCGAGCGGAGGTTCGATCACCGCGGTGCCGAAGACGGGGTTGACGCCGGCCGCGTTTCGCACTTACTCGTACGCGAACGGTGATTTCTGGACCCGGCTCTCGGCGACCGATCCGGCGATGATCGTGGCCGCCGCGGAGTGGTCGCTGAACCGTCGGACGGCGGGGCTGTCGGGGGAGACGTTCGTGTTCCGGAACGCCGGTTGCGGGGGGTCCGGCACGGACTCGTGCTTCGACCAGGCGACGGAGCTGCTGTGGATCGGGGCCCCGACGCGGAAGTTCGCGATCGCGCACGTGATGGGGCTGGCGGTGGCGAACTTCGCCAACGGTCACGCGGACGCCCTGCGCGACGACAACGCGGCGCTCGGGGCGTGCGTCCCGGGCGCCACCCAGTCGGGCCACGCGATGAACACGAAGGAGTTCTCGAGCGAGGCGGCGTACGAGGGGTTCGGTAGCTTCTACGCGGCTGCAGCGTTCAACAACGACGGCACCGACGCCGACTGTGAGTTCTCGACCGGGACGAAAGTCGACTGGAGCGCGAATGGTCTCATGAATGAACCGGATGAAGACACCGTGTTCTCGTGCTCGGCGAGCCCAGCCCCCAACCAGTCCCCTGCGATCAACGACTTCGACTACTTCGATCAGAAGTGCTTCAGCGGGGACATCAACAACCGGAGCACCCGGTACGACTGGCTCAAGATGTTGTGGGACTACCGAACCGATTCGGTGTACGGCGGCTACACGGTGGAGGACGTGTACGACCGGTGGGACGCCGCGAACCCCGACACCTGGAACGCGAACGGCAACGCCGCCGGGGGCACGAACGGGTACCCGTACAAGCGGCTGCTCGACGCGGACGGTGGGAACATCCTGGGCGACTGGAGCCTGCTCGGATCCGGTCGACACGGGATCCACCATTGATCGCGCTGCTGGTGGGGTGCGGCGATGGCACCCCGCACGCCCCGGACGTGCCGATCCCCGAGCCCGCGCCGACCGTGGCGCCTGCTGGGTGTGTGGTCGCGGGGCCGTGCAGCGCCGACCTCGCCTCCGCGACCTGGAGCGACGGGCCCGAGGCCGGGTGGCTCGGATACGAGATCACCGCCGGTCGGTTCGGCGCCACGCCCGTCGTGCTGGTCGGCGCGCCCGCGTCGATCGCCGGCTATGACCAGTCGGAGTCGGCCGTCGCGGCGCTCTCGCCGACCAGCCTCGCCCCGATCGGGATCCTTCGAGACCCAGATCCGTTCGGCTCAACGACGACGAGTGGGTTTGGCGTGTCCATCGCGCTGGACCCGTCGACGGACCGCGTCGCCGTGGGCGCCGATGCCGGGTGGAACACGGCCGACCAGCAGGGGGTGGTGTACCTCCTCGACCATCTTCCAGACGGGTTGGAGGACAACGATCCGGTGCTGTCGCTGCGCGGCGATCTGTCGTGGCAGGCCCTCTTCGGGTTCGCGGTGCGGTACGCGGACGTGTCGGGCTCCGGGGTCGAGTTGCTGGTCGGGATGGGGAACGCGAACCCGGACTACGCGCCGAACTACGTGTTCCGGTTCGACACGGACCTGACGGGCGACCACGGGGTGGAGGCGGCGTCGGCTCGGATCGAGGGTCCGGCCCAGTTCGGAGCGATGGTGGCCGGCTGGGATGCCGATGGTGACGGGATCGACGAGCTGGTGGCCAACTACGCGGAAGGCGTGGCGCACTTCGCAGGGCCGTGGGTCGGTGATGGAGCGTTCGACGACGCCGACGTCCAGTGGACCGAAGGTGCGGCGGGCGACGGCCTCGGGGTCACGCTGGAGTCGGTGGGAGACGTCGACGGAGATGGCAGGACGGACCTGGTGATCGGGTCCGGAACGGTGACCGGACCCGAGGTGCGGTCGGGTGCGGCGTACGTGGTGCCGGCAGGGCCGCTGACGTCGGGTCCCGCGTCGGAGCTGGCGTACACGTTCGCGGGGACGGAGCTCGGGGAGGGCGTGGGGTCGGCGGCGACCTCCGGGGACTACGACGGAGACGGCGCGACCGACCTGGTGGTGGGCGCGTACGGCGTGGTGCCCGGGGAGCAGCCGGGGAAGGTGCTCGGGTACGCGGGGCCCCTGTCGCCCGGCGTGCGAACGGCGGCGGACGCGACGTTCGTGGTGCAC